>PMOP01000487.1:0-3578 GCA_003161495.1 Acidobacteriota bacterium
GTGCTACTTGACCCTCATTTGACGCGACGCGTAAGCCAGCTTAAGCTTTGAACTTTACGAGGAGACACGATGGCGAAGCTGGCGTTGGTCTACGGCATGCGGCTGTTCCCCGAAGAGGAATTGGGCGAAGTCGGTGAAGCGCTCGTCACGCTGAAGGATGGCCGCACGGCGCGAGTGACCATGCACTTGATCGAAGGAAGCAAGGAGCAGATCGAGGAAACGCTGCGGCAATCGGTCGAAGCGTTTTTTGAAATGTATCCCGAGATTTGAGTAGGACGGGCTTCAGCCTGTCTGCTTTTGAATTTTTTCTAAAAAGGTTATCAAACTCCCGCGAGCGCATCTTTCCAGGGAACGGAAATCAAAAGCAGACAGGCTGAAGCCCGTCCTACCTGTTGCCAAAATTTTCGGGATCGAAATCCGCGGAATCCGGCGCGACCGCGTTCGAGGTAACCAACACCACGCTCTGCCCCGTAAGTTCAAAACGCTTCCTGCATTTGCGGCACGCAACCAATTCATCCACGCGAACCATGTAGGAACGGGCCAGCGCAAAGCGCTTCTTGTCTTCTTCCCCGGCGCCGCGCGGCAATTCGCTTTTTTTTGTGCGCACGATCCAGCGAATCGGATAGTTGTCTTCCTTGCGGCACGCCGGACAAGTGAGGGGAATGGTCTTAGTTTCCTGTTTTTCCGTATAGAACTGTCGCTCGTCCATGATGTCCCTGCTCTCTTCGCGCCCGCGCTCTGCGGCTCAAGCGCGGGGCGATCGCATCGTATTGCTATCTTCCGTTCCGGACGACGATTCCATTGTAACAAATTCCATGCCGGCATCGCGCCAGCGCGGTAGCCAATGATCGAGCGCGCGGACGACATGCTGCCGGTCGCCGCCGAGAGAGCGATGATCGCCGTCGTGCATTACGACGATGTCGCCAAATGCCCGGTCCGGGCGCGCCACTCGAGAGAGTCTCTCGATGAGGCGCTCGGGCGGCTGCGGCTTCCAGTCCCAGCAAATTTTCGACCACATCACGACGCCACGCATTCCCGCACGCCGAATTTCTGCGCCGAGCAAGGGGCTCCTGTAGCCGTATGGCGGACGCATCCAGCGCGGCGGCTCCGCTGCCGTGGCAGCGCCGATGGCGTCCTGGCAGCGCGCGAGTTCGTCGCGAATTCCCGCGCGATTCTGAAAAATCAGATTGGCATGCGTGTCCGAATGATTTCCGATCAGATGGCCGCACGCGGAAATTTCCCGCACGAGTTCGGGACAGGCGCGCGCAAATTTTCCAATCAGGAAAAATGTCGCGCGCACCGAGTGGCGCTCGAATAATTCAAGAAGCTGCGGAGTCACGGCGGGATTCGGCCCATCGTCAAAGGTGAGCGCGATTTTTCGCGAGGAATCCGTGTGCCTCACCGTCGGGCCGAACAATTCCGACGACGGCGCCACCGCGCCCCATGCGGCAATCCCCGCAGCAGCCGCCGCGCCGCTCGACACAATCGCCGGCAAAAGATTCAATTCGTCTCCAAGCCGCTATCTTCGCACGGCCTGCCGCGCCGCACCAGCCGCCGGGTAACCCTTAAGTAGAAGATGCCCTCTAAATGTGCACAAGGCGAGTTAAGCTTAAAAATCGGCTTCCCTCGGGGCCGTGAATAGTGGAACTGAGGGAGCGGCAAAACGGTATCTTCTAATGGATAAAGGGGAAGGGTTGAAAAGGGGCGTGAAAGTTGTCGGGTAAAAGATTTTCAGTGGTGCTCGCGGGGCTGGCCGTGTTGTTGGGCGCTTTTGGCGTCCCGCTCGCAGCGCAGGACAATTCGGACGCAAATGCGATCGCCGATTCACAAATGGTGGGCACCGTGCGCGCGCCGGACGGCACGGGCGTTCCGGGCGCGACGTTGCGCGTCATCCAGACATCCACTGGAAAAGCGTGGGTTACCTGGACGGATGATAATGGAAAATTTGAATTCCCGGCCCTTCCCGCAGGCCATTACCGGACGGAAATATCCCAAATCGGTTTTGCGCCCGCAACGAAAGAAATCGATCTGGCTTCAGGGACCGCAGCGCCCATCGATCTGAAAATGGAAGTGGGCACGCTGGAAGCGATTACCGCTCCTCCCGCAACGGAGAATGCCGCCGCGGCTCCGAACTCGCCGCCTTCGAATGAAAGTGCGAAATCGGCGGCAACCGGCGCGTCGGTTGCCGAGCCCACGCCGGGCACGGCAAATTCCTCCACGACTGTGGCGAATAATAGTGCTGCACCTTCCCCCGGAGTAAAAAACGGCGGCGGTGGAGGCCAGCGCGGAGGCGGCCGCAACGGCCAGCAAGGTGGAGGCGGCGGAAACGGTCAAGGAGGAGGGCGGCGCGCGTTTCAACAAGTCGGTCTCAACGGGCAAAGCCAGAATCCTGGCGAAGGTGGGACAGACGATCAAACGATTGCAGAGGCGGGTGGGCAGCTTGGACAGGCCGCGTCCGCGGACGCTGTTCAAATGATTGGAACTGTGGCCATGGGGCAAACGCCGGCCGGAGGCTTCCCGCAGCCGGGTGACGGCGGCCCAAACGGGCTGGGCGGATTCGGAAACGGTGAAAATACGATCCCGGGACAAGCTGCTCCGGCTGGATTCGGCGGCGGTGGCCCAGGTGGCGGCGGTCCGGGCCCCGGTCCAGGAGTATTCATACAGCGTGGTGGAGGCGGAGGAGGACGCGGGCGGGGCCCTCAGGGAGGACCGCAAGGAGTGGATGCGCTGTGGGGTGCGCAGCGCGTGATGCGCCAGCGCATTAATCGAGTCCATTTCAGCTTCTACGACACGTTTGGAGATTCCGCGCTTAACGCCAGGCCCTATTCTCTCTATCAGGCCAACCCGCCCAAAATTTCCAGTTGGACGGAATCCGCAGGACTCAACATGGGTGGGCCCCTGAAAATTCCGCACATCTACGACGGCACCGACAAAACATTTTTCTTCGTCAATTTTGGCGGCACATGGGCGCAAACGCCGGTGGACCAATTCGCGACCGTGCCGACCCTGGCGGAAAGAAACGGCGACTTCAGCGCGGACAATGTTCTGCTTTATAACCCGTTGTCGAATCTGACCGGCCCGCGAGCCCTGATGCCGAATGCAGGCTGCTATCAGGCCACTCCTGCATCGCCCCTACCTCCGGCCGGTACTTGTATTCCCACAAATTTGATCAGCCAGCAGGGGATCAATCTGTTGAACTACATCCCCACGCCCAACATACCGATCACGAATGTTGCCGGGCAGAATTTTAATTATCACTTGCAGACCAACGTTCCGGGCGTGAGCAACCGCCTGAACGTAAACGTCACGCACCAGATCTCCTCGAAGCTGAGTTTGCAGGTGAACTACAATCTCAGTGACGCCACTTCGCACACGCTGAACAGTTTTCCCGGGATCGAGGGAAATACATTCACGCGCGGGCAGAGCGTGATGATCGGGCTGACGCAGAACTGGACCAAGACGTTCCTGCACACATCTCAGTTCTATTTTTCGCGCAGCCGGTCGCTGGGCCTGAACGAGTTCTCGGGCGTTACGGACATCAGTTCGCAGCTCGGCCTCACGGGAATTTCTCCGAACCC
>PMOP01000487.1:3654-4460 GCA_003161495.1 Acidobacteriota bacterium
GGCGGAGAAGTCCGCAAGATGGACATCAATCGCGATTCCGATCCCGCGCCGAACGGCCAGTTTTCATTCACCGGGTTGATGACCAGCCAGCTCACCGCCTCGGGCACTCCGGTCATTTCCCCCGCGAATTGCCTGACCTCCACTTCGTCCGGGCCGTGCATCGGAAACGATTTCGCGGATTTTCTTCTCGGCTATCCGGCGAACACGAAAGTTCAATACGGCGACACCGCTACGTACTTCCGGAACTGGGGCTTCGTCGGATATGCCAGCGACGACTGGCATATGTTCCCGAAATTTACGCTGACCTACGGCGCGCGTTACGAGGCCTTCACTCCGCCGACGGAAATTAACGGCCACATCGCGAACCTCGATGTGAGCTCGAATTTTTCCCAGGTGCAGTGCGTTACGCCGGTGGCGACGGGCAATTGCGTGGCGGGTCCCACGCCTTCTCTGTTTCATGGCCATTACAACAATTGGGCGCCGCGCCTCGGGATTGCCTGGCAACCGCCTGGAAAATGGTTTTCGGGGCAGCACCAGTTAACGTTTCGGGCCGGCTTCAGCATGTTTTACGTCGAGTCCTATTTGAATACCCTCTCCAGTGAAATGGCCAACCAGCCGCCCTTTGCGACCGCAAGCACGTTGACGCAGCAGACGGCGACAACGGTGCCACTGAGTTTTCAGACAAATTTGTCCACGGCGCTGCCGGGCTCGGTGACCAATACGGTGGCCGTCAATCCGAACTATCAGGTTCCCTACGCGATGATCTGGAATGCCGGCATCGAATACAATCTGGCGCGCAGCACGTT
>PMOP01000228.1 GCA_003161495.1 Acidobacteriota bacterium
GCCGAACCGCTCGCCGCGGCGTGCGAAATCCTGGAACAGGTAAACATTCGCGCGCACCGCGACGCGGCCGTGATCGGCGACGGCAAACTCGCGCAGCTCGTCGCTCGTGTGTTGCGCGCGGCAGGCTTGCGCGTCGGCTTGCGGGTGACGATGATTGGCAAGCACGAAAGGAAACTGCGCCTGGCGCGGCTTGCGGATATCGCGACTGTAAAAGTCACATCGCCAAGCGCGCGCCGGATGGACGCTTTCACATTGACTGTCGAGGCCACCGGCTCGCCCTCGGGCCTCGCGCTCGCGCAACAAATCACGGCGCCCCGCGGCACGCTCGTATTAAAATCCACATTTCATGGCGCCGCGAATGTCGAAACCTGGCCCATCGTCGTGAAGGAGCTGACCGTCATCGGCTCGCGCTGCGGCCCTTTTCCGCGCGCGCTTGCGCTCCTGCGCACAGGACGCGTGGACCCGCGGCCCTTGATTTCGCGCGTCTTCTCTTTGAAGGACGCGGCGAAAGCAATTCGCTACACGCAAGAGCCCGGCGTGATGAAAGTGCTATTGCAGCCAGACAAGCTGCGGAAAAAATAGTTTATTTTGTCATTCCGAACGAAGTGAGGAATCTCTCTCTCATTTAAACTCACAAAAAGAGAGATTCCTCGGCGCGCAACGCGCCTCGGAATGACAAAATTATGAGTTTTTCTGCAGCCGCCAGAACCAGGCTGGATCATGGGGCGTTAAGTGGAGGACGAATGAAAGAATTGAGCGAAAAGTTAGTGAGAACAGTTCAGTCGGCGGAAGGAAAATTGCGCCAGGTTTCCGAAGCGGATAGCAAAACGCCACTCTTGAAAGGCGGCTGGTCCCGCAAGCAAGTCATCGGGCACCTCATCGACTCCGCTTCCAACAATCACCAGCGATTTGTCAGAGCAACGTTGCAAGGCTCCCTCGAGTTCCCTGGCTATGACCAGGACGGCTGCGTGCGCGTGCAGGCCGTTCAAAACGCGCCCTGGCCCCTGTTGGTCTCAATTTGGACAGATTACAATCTGTACCTCGCGCACGTTATCGCAAACCTGCCCGCGGACAAACTCAAGGCTCATTGCCAAATCGGCGAGGACGAACCCGTGACGTTGAGATTTCTCGCCGAGGACTATCTAACCCACCTCCTGCATCATTTGGGCCAAATTGGGGCTGCGGCTCAAAGTTGAAGATAGATGCGGGGATGCTCTGCTCCTGCTACTGAGCGTTTCTTGACATTCGTCCGAGCCACTGTCTAGACTTAATCTTCCCGTGCAAATTATGAACCAGGCGGAACACAAGACGATCGTTGTAGGTGTCACCGGAGCTTCGGGGGCGGTGCTGGCGCAGGCGGCGCTGCGGCTGCTCGAAGCCGATGCGCGCGTGGGGCGGATTCACCTGGTGGTTACCGACACGGGCGCGCGCCTGCTGGCACACGAATTGAGTATTGCCACGACCGATGCGAAAAAGCTTCCGTCGCTGCTTGTCGGCGGGCGCGCGGTTAAAACGGAAGTGCTGCCGAACAAAGACGTGGGCGCATCGATTGCCTCGGGCAGCTATTCGGTGGACGCGATGGTGGTAATCCCTTGCTCGATGGGCACGCTCGCGACGATTGCCGCGGGGACGAGCGACGATTTGATTGCGCGCGCCGCGGACGTCTGCCTCAAGGAAGGGCGGCGCCTCGTGCTTTGCGTGCGCGACACTCCTTTCAGCAGGATTCATCTGGAAAACATGCTGCGCGCGCAGCAGGCGGGCGCGGTGATCATGCCGGCGATTCCGTCGTTCTATCATCAGCCGAAAACGATCGACGATCTGGTTGCGCAGTATGTCTATCGCGTGCTCGCGCAAATGGGATTGCCGCAGGAAGAGATGTATCGCTGGGAAGGCCAGGCGAAAGGCAAAGCGCGAGAGGCGATTTAGTAGCACAGGCACTCTTGCCTGTGCGGTTTTGTAGTATTTAACAATGGCGCACAGGCAAGAGTGCCTGTGCTACTTAAACACGAAATCGGGAGATGAAGTGAGCCGGACCCGCATCCGCACGATTCTCGAAATGATCAAGTTTGAGCACTCCGTGTTCGCGCTGCCGTTTGCGCTGACGGGAGCATTGCTGGCCGCGCGTTATGCGTCGATTCACGGCGCGGTGCCGGGGTGGCCTTCGTGGCGGCAAATCGCGTGGATCATCGTCGCGATGGTCGGAGCGCGTTCGTGGGCGATGACCATAAACCGGATCATTGACTTGAGCTACGACCGCGAAAATCCGCGCACACGCACGCGCGCCTTAGCGACCGGCGCGCTGACTGTCCAGTTTGCGTGGCTCTTCGCTGCCGCGGCTGCCGCGGTGCTGATGATCGCGGCGTGGCAATTGAATCCGCTGGCACTGGAACTCTCGCCCGTTGCGCTCGCCGTCCTGTTTTGTTATTCCTACACCAAGCGGTTCACGTCCTGGTCGCACCTGGTGCTGGGATTTTGCCTGGGGATGTCGCCTGCTGCGGCGTGGATCGCCATCGCCGGCTCGCTAGATGCGCGCATGCTCATTCTTTGCGCGGCGGTGACGCTGTGGGTCGGCGGCTTCGACGTGCTGTACGCTTGCCAGGATCTCGAGTACGACAAGTCTGTGAATCTTTTTTCCGTGCCCANNGATGATCGCGCTGCTGGCGTGGTTGGCGTGGAGCTTCCTTTTGCCCTGGCCCGCGTGGGCCGGAATCGTGGTGGTCGCCGCGCTCCTCGCCTACGAGCACTCGCTCGTTTCGGCAAACGATTTAAGCCGGATGAATGCTGCGTTTTTCACCGTGAACGGTTATATTAGTCTCTTGTTCCTGCTGTTTTGGGGCGCGGCCGTAGCGGTAGCGCATCCGTGAATTAAGTAGGACAGGCTTCAGCCAGTCTGACTTTGGTGCCGGTTTTTAAGAAAATCCCCGGGTCTGAAGACCCGGGCTACAGCAGCCGCCGCCGCGGCAATTGCAGAGGCGATTGCAACGCACTGTAGCTCGCCTCTTCAGAGGCGAGGTTTGTGCTCTATGGCGCGCAACAAAAATTGATATAACGAACTGACATGAGCGAACTCCAAATCAACGACGAGCAGTTGAAGCCGATTGCAAAAAAAGTCTTCGCCGGCGAGCGCCTGAGCGCCGAAGACGGCGTCACCCTGTATCGTTCGCCCGACCTGCTCGCCATCGGGTGGCTCGCGAACTACGTGCGTGAAAAGCGCCACGGCAACACGTGTTTCTTCAACGTGAATCGCCACATCAACCCCACGAACGTATGCGTCGCGCACTGCAAGCTGTGCGC
>PMOP01000404.1 GCA_003161495.1 Acidobacteriota bacterium
GTCGAATCTTCTCTGCGGCGCGTGCAAAAAGCGGAGGCGGCGCGCGGCGCGGCATCGGCCTCGGTGATGGCGGACGCGGCGCGCGTATTTCTGCACGATTCCGCCGATCGTGTCGAGATCGGCGCGCGCCGATGCCTGGCAGCCGTGCTCGAGGGAGACACGCTGCGCACGCAGCTCGCCGTGCTGCGGCGGTTCCTCAAACGCGATCCCGCAAACACAGTAGCCATGCGCCAGCGCATCAGCGCCGCCGTGCAGGCGGGCGATCGCTACCCCTTTGAAGGCCGCTAGGCGAACAGTTGTTTTAGTGGTGCAGCCTTCAGCCTGTGGGTTTTGTTTCTTGCAAGACCTAAACCCCACAGGCTTGAAAAAGCCTGCGCCACTCCACCTTTTCATTCACCACCCAAAGCTTGCGCTTAAATGCCCTATGCCCCGCTAGTGCAATGATTTGCTTCCAATTTCCGCTGCATTTCTCTTTTAAGCCGTACTGGTAGTTCTCGGTCCCCAACCCGCAGGCTCTTCACACCCATATGGCCGTTGAAAAAGAATGCTTTACGATTTGCGCTTACTTTGACTCTTCTGGGCGGCGAATTGCATCTATTACTGCAGCGTGAAGAGGGGGCCATTTTAGTGAAGGTCAGTAAGTTATTCGCCGAGCCAAGGGCTCGGAAATGGTTTTGGGTCGCCGTTGTGGCTTTTGTCGCGTTGCAGTTGTACTTTGTGCGCGAAATGCTTGCAGCTCTGGTCCTGTTTACGGGTGTTTTTATCGTTTGCGGCCTGGTAGCCCTGATTTTGTATCTGATAGATCGAGCCAGCCAGTGGGGATTGGGTTTGGCGGAGCACCAGGCCAAGCGCGCACTGTTGGCGGCCGAGGAAATCAGTAAAAAGCAGCTCCGCCGTCCACGTTCAGAGCCTGTCCAGTAATCGCGCTGGACTGTTCCGAACACAGGAAAAGAGCGGCGGCGGCGATTTCGTTTGCGGTTTGGCCGCGGCCCTGTAGGATCGTGTTCAGAAAGCCCTGAAGCTGTTCTTCCTTTGAGACGCCCAGGCGTTCCGCGAGCGTTTGGCCTAAATCCTTTGACATCTTCGTTTCCGTGACCGGGCCGGGGCAAATCGCGTTCACACGCACCCCTTTGCGAGCAGCTTCCGCGGCGGCAACACGCGTCAGGCCCAGCATGCCCGCTTTCGCCGCGGCGTAGGGCGATCCCCAGCCAAAGGCCGATTTCGCGGACAAGCTAGAAATATTTAAGATCACGCCCGAGCCGCGCGCGTACATTCCAGGAAGCACAAGCCGCGTCAAGAGGTAGGCGCCGCGCAAGTGCACGGCAATCACGCGATCCCACTCCGCCGGGCTGATTTCCTCGACCGGCTTTACGGGGCCGTACTCTCCCGCGTTGTTCACCAGGATGTCGACTCTGCCGAATTTGGATGCGGCTTCGGCGATCAGGCGCTCACATTGCTTTTCGTCAGCGACGTCGGCGGGAATGGCCGCCGCGCGTCCGCCGGTTTTGCGAACTTCCTCGGCTACCGCTTCGATTTCCGATTTTGTGCGCGCCGCGACCACAACCGCCGCGCCCTCTCTCGCAAACTTCAACGCCATGGCGCGGCCGATCCCGCGCCCGCCTCCTGTAATCACTGCAACTTTTTCAGTCAGCAACATGTGCGCCTCCAAGAAGATTGGGCAGCATAGCACTTGCAGCGCGCCGCTCAAAAGCATGGGCGCGCTAACGTCAATTCCTCACGATGGCTCAAGTGACTCGCTTGGCAGACGCGGGTGCTTTGCTCTGGAGTGCGAGGTGTTGGTGGCGCCGGCGTCCCGCCGGCGGTTTTGCGCCGAGGTCACCATCTACGAAAATCGCCGGCGGGACGCCGGCGCGACCAACACCTCGAAGTCAGTTCGGGTTTGGGTGAGGCTGGAATTTGGGTTACTTCCGCCACGAGACATTGTCGAGGTGGCACGAATAGTGACTAGTTGCCGACGCGCGGGAGTGATACCATCCGCTTGTGCGACGCAAACCGCAGAGGAAGAACTTAAACCGCGGCAAAGTATTCCCGTTGCCATGGACATTCCTCGCATTAATTGTACTGGCGGAAGCGTCGCTCATTTGCGTTTTCAAGGTGGAAGCAAGTCCGCCCGCGCGCGCGGCGTTGCCGTCACCGCTGGGCGACCGCTATCTGATGCTTGTGAACACCGCCATCGCCAATCAAATGGATGCGCCGAAGATGGCGCAGTTCGATCGCTCTCCTTACGACGGATTGGCTGTCTCTTTCGCGGACGCCTATGACACTTCTGCAGTGCTTCCTTTGGCTCCCATGCAGGCACAAGTCGCAGACTGGAAAAAATCAACTACCAAGCAAATCTGGCCGTGGGTCTATCTGAATCGAATGGTTGGCGTGAACGACTCGGAAGGGAATCCAGATTCCAAGGCGCATTACTTCCAGCGATTTCAGGGATTGGATCTGGACGCGAAAGCGGGCGCGCAAAATGACTTTCTGGAGAATTGGCGGAACGCGCTGCGCATCGCCAAGGAAACAGGGGTTCCCGGAATTGTTTGCGATCTGGAGTTTTACAACAACTACAAGGCGTATGACCTTTCCGAACTTTCACGAATGACGTCCGAGCCTCAGCAAGATGTTCTGAATGCGCTGAGGCAGCTCGGCGCACGCATGGCTGAAATTGGCGCCGCGGAATATCCAGGCGCCACGCTCTGGTTTTTGTTTACCGGCTTCACTCGCCCCGACTATAGAGTGATTGACGGCCAGCCGTACTATTTCGCGGCCACCTACATCGCCGAAGGACTGCTGGACCAAATTCAGCGGCAACATCTTCCGCTGCATGTCTTGTCCGGCGGCGAAGTAGGTCTCGGCTATTGCCACAATTCCGTCGATGACCTTCGCCGGGCAATCGAAAAGCGCGCCGCCGCTTTCGCGCCCATCCTGCAAAAATACAACGGCATCCTGGAACTCGCCGGAACAATGACGTTGTGGAGCGACCGATCGGCCAAGAAAAATTGGGTGGCTCAGGGAGCGTGCGGTACTTCATCGGCAAGCACTGTTGAGGATCTAATCCCTTACATGGAACTTCTGTTCCGCTCTTACCGCTACAACTGGCTTTACGGTTCGCCCAACGGCGGGTATTTTGCGTTTCAGTCGGCGAGCGCCCCGCGCTTTGATGCCGCGATCAGGCAAGCGAAGTCTCGCGCGTTCGATGCAATGGGCTCTCAGCCCGGCATTTAAGATGACAAGGCGTTTCTTCGCGGATCGCGGCACGTATAGGCATTATCTGCACGCACTTCGTTGCCTTCCGAGTCCCGAATTACATACTCGTTGGGCCAGTGGGCGTCCAGTCCCTTTATGAGTCGTGCCGCCTGCTCAAATTCTCCGCGCGATGCCACAAAAAGAAATTCCCCGTCACTGAGTTTTGTAAACACGCTGTACATGGTGTCTCAAAGACCTCCATAAGTAATCTTGGGCCTGACCTGGATGACGTGAATGGCGTTGGAAGCCTTGTCATAGCTTCCGATTACGATCACTTCCTGTCCTGCAAACGCTTTTGGTTGTTGTTGATCGTCCAATTTGTAATCGCGTGCGGTTTCCGCGTTGTAGAGCACGAATTGTGCGCCCTCAAACTGCACGCACGTGAGGACACAATTTTTCTCGCTCTTGATCACGTCGATGTGGTGCCCTATCGCGCAGAGGCTGTCCGTGATCACACCGGTAAAGATTTCCCTGTTTTGAATCGATATGTCAGGAGACTTCTGAGCAGAGAGACCCACAGCCAGAATCAGCAGGCCAAACATTCCAATCGCGGCAACTTTCATGGTTTCCTCCCGGCGGTTCTGAACTGCCGCTCGAACCATATCCAGCATCCGCCCTAAATATCGAGAAGGCCGTGACTCAGATCACCGGTGCTTGTGATTTCCGTCACCTTTATGCCTGAGGCGCTGTACGACGATTTAATCTGGGATGCCCCAGTCACTTACCTCGATTCATCTTTCGTGACAAAAAGCGAGCAATCAAATCAGCTGGGCGCTTCTTTACCTGTTATAGTAAGGGCAGGAAAACAAGCACGGTCGGTTAGAAGCTACCCGGTAATTAACTGCCGCGAATCGGTTCTTCCTGGTATGGCCAAAGTTCTCATACCCTCTCAAAATCGATTGTGATCGGGACGTGTAGCCGGCCGTCGCAAGCCCAGCCTCTGAACTAGCGCCAAAGATGATCGTGGCCGTAGATCCGCAAAAGAAATTCGGGGAGCATAACGATGCGCGAGAGCAAAAACATTTCTTTCTTTGCCGTTCTGCTGGCAGCGTCCATTGCCTTGCCTTTCGGGCTGGCAGGCTGTAATAACAGCAGCACGCAGGACAATGCCGCGCAGACCCAACCAGCTGCGACGCAGCCCGATTCGTCTCAGGACCCGGCCGCCGCAGCCAACCTGGCCCCTGCGGCCGCCTACCAGCCGGCTGGCGGCAACAACGAGCAGGCCCAGAACTACTCCCAAGACCGAAACTCTTCTCGGGACCGGACCTATTCCCAGGATCAAAATGCTTCTGTTGATCAAAACTATTCTCGTGACCAAAACTATTCTGCAAATGACGACGCCGATTACGGGGATTCGAATTACGGACAACCCGAATTAGACGCCTCGGAACCTCCACCGCCGCTGCCCGAATATTCGCAGCCGGAATGCCCCGGCGACGGTTACCTGTGGACACCGGGATATTGGAGTTATTCTTCCGACGGTTATTACTGGGTTCCCGGGGCGTGGACGCGTCCTCCGGAAGCGGGGCTTTTGTGGACGCCGGGCTACTGGGGATACACCGGCAACAGATACCGCTATCACAATGGGTATTGGGGCCAGCACATTGGTTATTACGGCGGAATCGATTATGGATACGGCTACGTCGGCGCCGGTTATCAGGGCGGCTACTGGAACGGGGATCGCTTCAATTACAACCAGGCGGCGAACAACGTAAACACCCGTGACGTTCGCGTGTATAACCGCACGGTCACGAATACGGTCATCATCAACAACACGACGATCAACAACACGACCAGCCGGGCCAGCTACAACGGTCCTGGGGGAGCCACGCGGAAGCCGCTGCCCGTAGAAACCGCCGCGGCACACGAGCAACGCGTCCCGCCGATGACCACTCAGTTGCAGCAGCAGCACACTGCGGCGCAGAACCGCCAGCAGTTTGCTTCGGTGAATAAGGGACGCCCAACCATTGCCGCCGATGCGAAACCCATTGCGGCCGGCAAGCCGATCGCACCTATTGTTCCTGCTCAACCCGCCCCCGCAGCGCGGCCCGCGCCGCCGAACTCGCAACCGAATCGCGCCGAATCATCTCCGGGCCGACCGGCTGCTCCTCCAGCGGCTTCGAACGAACCACCGAGGAAAGCGATGCAGCCGGAACAACCTGCGGCAAGGCCCGG
>PMOP01000544.1 GCA_003161495.1 Acidobacteriota bacterium
ACGCATCACGGCAGCCAGACCAAAATTCCCGGCGTGTTTGCCGCCGGCGACGTGCAGGACCATCACTACAAACAGGCAGTCACCGCGGCCGGCTCGGGCTGCATGGCCGCCATCGACGCCGAAAAATTTCTCGAGGCCAATCCGAATCTCTGAAATCGCCCTGCATTTCCCGGTGCTGCCGGCATTTTAACAATACCCGATGCTACGCACGCTGCTGCTCGAACTCGCCAAAAGCTCCCGGCTTCGCCGCTGGATCACTTCCAATTCCACAACACGCCGCATGGCGCACAGGTTCGTTCCCGGTGAGGAACTACGCCCTGCCGTCGAAGCAGCGCGAGCGTGCAACAAGGCTGGAATGACCGTAAGCCTCGATCATCTTGGCGAAAACGTGGTCACGCGTGAGGATGCCGCGCGCGCGCGCGCGTCCTACACGGAAGCGCTGGACCGAATTGCGGCGGAGGGCGTTGAAGGCAATGTCTCACTCAAGCTGACACATCTGGGGCTCGACCTCGGCGGGGAATTTTGCGCCGAGCAGTTGCGCATGGTCACAAGCCGCGCGAATGAGCTGGGAAACTTTGTGCGCGTGGATATGGAAAGCTCGGCTTACACGGACCGCACGCTGCGCATGGTCAAGCAGTCCCGCGCGGAGACATCCGCGGTAGGAACCGTCATTCAGGCCTATCTCTACCGCAGCGAGGAAGACATTCGCGATTTGCTGGGCATTGGCTGCCGCATTCGCCTGGTCAAAGGCGCCTACAAAGAGCCTTCGCGGATCGCCTTCCCGAACAAAAAAGATGTAGATGCGAATTTTATCAAGCTGATGAAAATTTTAATATCGAGCGAAACCTACAATGCCCTGGCCACGCACGATCCCAAGATGATCGATGCGGCCACGCAATTTGCCGCCGAGCAAAATATTTCCAAGGACAAGTTTGAATTTCAAATGCTCTACGGCATCCGCACAGATTTGCAAAGCAGCCTGGTGCGGCGGGGCTATCGCGTGCGCGTGTACATCCCGTTCGGACAGGATTGGTTTCCGTATTTCATGCGGCGGCTGGCCGAACGCCCCGCGAATTTGATTTTCTTCGCCAAGAATTTCTTTCGCGGGGGAGCGCCTTCTGCTTAGGATGGATCGCTGAACGGCGAGATAGAAGCTCAACCTGATTCGGAAACTGTAGAGGCACGGCAATACCGTGCCCCTAATTCTCAATGAACCAAACTAAAATCATGCGCGCGATGATTCTGGATGAGCCCGGAAAACCTCTAGTCCTCGGCAACTGCCCCGTCCCGGAACCCCGCGGCCGCCAGGTTCTGCTCCATGTGCTCGCATGTGCCGTGTGCCGCACCGATTTGCAAGTCCTGGACAGCGAACTGCCGAACCCGAAACTTCCTCTCATCCTTGGGCATGAAATTGTGGGCCGCGTGGTAGGCGTGGGAGAGCAAGTGAGCCTGCTCTCCGTTGGGCAGCGCGTCGGGGTGCCTTGGGTTGGCTGGACCTGCGGAGAATGCTCCTTCTGCCGGACGGGCAATGAAAATTTGTGCGCAAGAGCGCGTTTCACAGGCTACACCATCGACGGAGGCTTCGCCGAATTTACCGTTGCCGATGAGCGTTACTGCGTGCCGATTCCCGAATCCTATTCAGACGCGGATGCCGCGCCGCTTTTGTGCGCTGGCTTGATCGGTTACCGCTCGCTGGCGCGTACGGGCGATGCAAAGCGGCTGGGCATCTACGGATTCGGCGCTGCAGCACACATCGTCGCGCAGGTGGCCCTGAATCAAGGCCGCAGCATATACGCCTTCACGCGCGCAGGCGATGAAAAGGCGCAGAATTTCGCTAAAGGGCTGGGCGCTGTCTGGGCAGGAGCGTCGGACGAGCGTCCTCCCGAGGAACTGGACGCCGCGATTATTTTTGCACCTGTTGGCGCGCTGGTTCCCGCCGCACTGGCTGCTGTCCGCAGAGGTGGAACGGTGGTCTGCGGCGGCATCCACATGAGCGACATACCCTCGTTCCCATACGATTTGTTGTGGGGAGAGCGATCCATCTGTTCGATCGCAAATCTGACGCGCAAGGACGCCGCTGAATTCATGGAAATAGCGCCCAAAGTCCCCGTGCGCACGACCACGCAGCCTTTCGCCCTAGAACAGGCCAATGAGGCGTTGAATCAGCTGCGTCACGGTGAGGTGCAGGGTGCGGCCGTGTTGCTATTTGGCGAGTCTTCCTAAGACTAAACCCTGCAGGCTGAAGCCCGCGCTACTTGACGTGCTATACTTTTCGCGGATCAGAAACTGGCTTGTGCAGCCGCCGGTTTGATGATATAAACCCATCCTTTCCAAGCAAAAGGTTGGCGGTTCTTGATTTATAAGCAATCGATATCCCTTGAAGGAGAGTCCCGATGGCGTACGTAATCGCTGAACCCTGTGTCGGAACAAAAGACACCGCATGCGTCGATGTCTGTCCCGTCGATTGCATTCACCCGCGGAAAGATGAACCCAAATTCGAGTCCGAGCCGCAGCTATACATTAGTCCCGTGGAGTGCATCGACTGTGGGGCCTGTGTCCCGGTCTGCCCGGTGACGGCGATCTTTGCTTTGGAGGATCTGCCGGAGAAGTGGGCGCACTTTACACCCATCAACGCCGACTGGTATACGAACCAAGCCTGATCCGCACCGTCCGGAAGCGGTTCTTTGCACAACTGGGTTAGCGTGCGGCGTTCCTTTTGTGGAAGGGGGCGCCGCATTTTTTTGTTTTCACAGGCTCCCGCGATTCAGAAATCCGCATCCTACAGTTGTGGGCATGAACCGGATGCCAGCGCTTCCCGCATCGAAGAAGGTCCAACGGAGCTGGTGCAAGAGGAGGCTCACATTGCCATCCATGCGATCGCCTAACTCAATTCACATTGCGGAAGTCCCCGCAATTGGGCAAGAGCCTCACGAAAAGATCAAAAACAACATCGTCCCTGCCGTGGCGACCATTGCGGGGACAGCGACAGCCGTACCGCCGCATGTGCTGTCGCGCGAAATTGTGAAAAACGGCATTGGCGATGTCTTTTCGCTGGATGGTCCAAAGCTGGACGCAATTCGCGAAATCATCGACAACTCCGCGATCGACCAGCGTTACAGCGTGTTTCCGCCGGAGTACACGATTGAGCCGCGCCCGCTGGCGCAAATCAACGCGGAGTATCAGGAGAAATCCGTCGAGCTTGGCCTGCAAGTCGCGGAGCGAGCGCTGGCGCAGGCTGGAATGATGCCCACCGATGTGGATCTTCTCATCACTGTTTCCTGCACGGGCGTCATGATCCCTTCGCTCGACGCGCACCTTGCCACAATCATGAAATTTCGACCTGATGTCCGGCGTTTGCCCATCACCGAACTGGGTTGCGCGGCGGGCGCTGCGGGACTCGCGCGCACCTGGGAATATCTGACCGCATTTCCGGATCGCACGGCGCTGCTGATCGCCGTCGAAATTCCCACGCTTACTTTTCAGCGCAAGGATTTTTCACAGGCGAACTTGATTTCCGCTGTGCTCTTTGGAGACGGCGCGGCCGGCGTGGTGGTCACCGGCCGCGAAGCGCCCGGCCCGCGCATTCTGGCTTCGGAGTGTTTTCTGTTTCCCGATTCGCTGGCGGCCATGGGCTTCGATCTGCGCGATTCCGGCTTCCACATCGTTCTTTCCAAGGACGTGCCG
>PMOP01000488.1 GCA_003161495.1 Acidobacteriota bacterium
CGTGCTTGTTGACTATGGCGGAGAGAAATTCCTCTATGGCAAAGTCCAGGGCCGGGAAGGGGAGAAGGACGGGGCGGTGGCAGTTCTGGACCTGGACGGCAAGAACCTCGCCCATATCCCGACTGGCGGGCACCCTGAATCGCTCCAACTCGAAGTGACCGGACACCGGATCTTCATCAATTCTCCGGACAACCACTATATCGTCGTCGCCGATCTTGACACCAACAAGGTGCTGGCTCACTGGACTAACCCGAAGTGCGAGAATTATCCGATGGCGCTCGACGAAGCTCACCATCGCGCGTTCGTGTTCTGCCGCGGCGCCAGCGTCGTGTCTGTCGTAAATACCGAGACCGGCATGCCGGTAACGTCCATCCCAGTCACCCCGCTATCCACCTCGGACGACATGTTCTTCGATCCCACCAAGAACCGGCTCTATATCCTTTCCCGGATCCTGATCGACAAGAATGTTCGTGTTGAGGGTCCCGGCATCGTTGACGTGATCCACGAGCAGGATCCTAACCACTACGAGAAGATCGCTACCTACACGACAGGCTTCGGCGCGCAGACCGGACTTTTCGTGCCCGAGTGGCAAAAGCTGTTCGTGGCAGCGCGCCGCCAGCCGACCGGGCAGAGCGCCGAAATCCTCATCTACGACGCAAAGTAGCTTAGACGCAACGTCTGCCGCGTCGGCATGCAAGCTGAAATCCCTGCCTCAACTGGAGGACGTGAATGTCGCTCGGACGTTGTGCCTGATTTAAATTTCTCGCACCATCCTCCCGTTGCAGACGCTTCATACCGCGAGGCCCGGTTGAGCCGGCACTGCTTATCGGAAACCGGCCGACCACGTGGCGTTCCCGGGCTTCGCTCGCAATGAGAAAGCATGGTATCTTTTCCGCAAGCCGGAAAAACTGCCAGAGGAGATCCTTGTGAAAAACAAGCGTCAGTTTAAAACATCAGCGTGCCTGTACCTTCTGCTCGGGGCCATGACAGTTTTGCTCCTTGTCGCTGCGGGCGTAGCCACGGCCGATTCCCTTCTCCTGAAAGAGCAGGGCAGCTTCTTCGTCGGCGGCCGCACCGTGTTCACCGATGCGCTCACCGGATCGACGACCGGTTTTCTGGGCACCGGCATCAACACCGGGAACATCACGGTCGATCAAATGTATGTCCAATATCAAATTCCCGAAGGCGCCGATTCGCATGTGCCCGTCGTCATGGTCCACGGTTGCTGCCTGAGCTCGAAGAGTTATGAAACCACTCCCGACGGGCGCATGGGATGGAACGAATATTTTCTCAGGAAGCACCGCGCGGTTTATCTTCCCGATCAGGTTTCGCGCGCACGTTCCGGATTCGACGCCACCATCCTCAACGAAATTAAATTGGGAAAGCGTCCGGCGAGCGACATGCCCGAGATCCGCACGGCAACTCACGAAATTGCCTGGCTGCTTTTCCGGTTCGGCCCCTCGATGGGGAAAGCGTTCTCTGACGAGCAATTTCCCGTGGAAGCGTTTGAAGAGTTTGGCAAGCAAGTGATCCCCGATCTCAACGGCGGACTTCCCGCGGTCAATCCCACGTGGACGAATCTGTCCGGCCTGGCGATCAGATTGAAGGGCGCCATCCTGATGGGCCACTCTGAATCGGGTTTCTTCCCCGAGCAGACGGCGCTCATTAATCCGGTGGACATCAAAGCGCTGATCACAATTGAAACCGTGTGCCCTTCTCTCAGCGCCGAACAGATTTCCAACCTGGCGAAGATCCCTACACTCGTCGTGTTCGGCGATCACCTCGGCGATGTTCCCTCCATGCCGACCATGTGGAAAGAGCGATTCGATTCGTGCGGGAAATTCGTTCAGCAGGTCAACGCCGCGGGAGGCGACGCGACCATGATGCACCTGCCAAAGTACGGGCAATTCGGCAACAGTCACATGCTCATGCAGGACAAGAATAGCAACCAGGTCGCCGATCTCATCTTGAAGTGGATCGATGAGCACGTCGAAAGCAAGCACAAATAAGCTGATTGCCGTCCTTTTGGGAATTATGGATTGCTACTTTGAAAGAGGAGTGGCCATCGTCTTTTTATATTCTTCCGCTTCGCTCGGCGCGCAAATCATCTCCATCGTGTCCGTGTCGGCCGGCATTAATGTAAGTCGCAACTTGTCGCGCGCCAGCCACGGCTCCGTATAAATCTTCGGATCGTCAATTTTTACAGTCAGCTCTAAATTATCATGATCCACGCGGTGGTATCGCTCCTCGACGCGCATTTCGCTGCTGTGCGGGTCGCCGGCATTATCCAGCCAGGTTCTTTCGTCGGTCCCAACCGTCTCCACGACAAATGTGTAATCGTCTTCCCACTTCCCAACCGAGTACCCATACCACTTGGGGTCCGGATCTTTCGGAAGCTCGCGCCCGTCCGTCCAGATGCGCCTCCAGACCTGTTGGTACTGATACAGCATCAGCACTTCCTTGGAAGTTTGCACAACTTGAAATGGTCGCAGCTCAAACAGCAGATCGCGCGGGAAGCCTGCGGGATCGCAACTGTCGAGCGGATCGTTCACCAGGCCAATCGGAACTTTTCTCGGCCCATCTCCGGGTTTGAAAATATTGTTGGCGATGTTCGCTCCAAGCGGCGTGAACGGAGCATGCGTCCTCACCCCCGCGGGAGAAATTCCCTCCATCCGATCGGGCGTTTCCCAAATTCCAGACAGGTCGCGCCGCGGCGCGGGGGCTGCCTTGCGAGTCTTCGCCGGAGGCGGTTGCTGCGCCGGAACCATCTGCGCAAGCATGCTGAATGAAAATGCCAGCACGGCGAGTACTGAAATGGCCTGCCCCGCGAATCGCTTTAGCATTTTGAAATCCTCAAGCAAATCGATTCCCGCTCCCGTACGTTCGATCGCAGCAATTCAGCAGCAATTTCCCTGTCAACGCACCGCAGGATTCCATCCAATCATGGTCTGGCCGTTGGGCAGCGTCACTTTCAAGAGTTGACCGACCGATGCGCCGTTTTTCGCAGGCCGTACAGTAACCGTGACTTGATCTCCGACATTTATGGTGTGCTTGGTCCAGCCGCGCTTGGTCATGTCGATCGGATTGCTGACTTCGGCGGCCCAGTGCGCGACTTCGCCTTTTTCATCCGTGGTATCGAACTTGAGGAAGCAGTGGGGATTGGCCCACAGCCAGTCGGTCACGGTTCCCTTCATCACTAATTGCTTATCCATGTCGTAGCCCGCCGATCCGTGATGCGCCGCCAGCGGAACGGAAATGGCGAGGAAACAACACATCGCTATAAATACGCCGAGGAATTTATTCCGCATATGAACCTCCGATTTTCGTGCCGGCGGAAATCGCCAACCCGAAATAATTGTGCCGGCGTAGGAATTCCTAGTGAGACGCGGCCGTTTGTTTCGCGAGTTCCGCGCGAAAAGTCGCCTCGCGCTCGGCAACGTAACTCTTGTAACCCTCAGGATCGATGAATGGGTTCGTTCCACCGGGTTTCATCCGTGCGTACTTCGCCTCCATATCGTAGTAGGCTCCGTGCGCGCCGAGAAAAATATCGCAAGGCAAAGATTTGAGGACGCGGAACATGCGCTCGTAATCGGACGCAATCTGCGGATAGAGCGCGTTGTTAACCAGCTTATATCCGGGATTCACGTTGGGGCTGCCCACGATGACAACGTGATATGTCTTTCCTCCGTCCGCCACATTCATTGTCCACGTCGTCGTTCCTTTTGTGTGTCCCGGCGTTAGATGCGCCGTGAGCGCCGTGTCTCCCAGCTTCACCTCGTCACCATCGTGTAAGACTCGATCGACTTTAGCGGGCTGATACTGGGAAGCATCGGATTTGGTATCGGTTCCGAAATGGATTTTTCCGCCGTCCTCGACGGC
>PMOP01000233.1 GCA_003161495.1 Acidobacteriota bacterium
AACATAAAGAGATTCAGGTAAGAAAAAAACCGGCGATAGCCCGGATCGTCGTGCATGTACCCCGTGGAATAAATGTGAATCAGCCAGCCCACGCCGGTGACGACGAGCAGCATGATCACGGTAAGCTGGTCGACCTGCAGCGCGAAGTCGGCCTGAAATCCGCCGGCGGAAATCCAGGTGAAGTAGGTTTTGATCCACGGAATTTGAGCGGGAGAAAGGGAAAGGAATTCGCGCACCGCTTCGAGCGCAGCGAGAAAGGCCAGCGTGGTCGAAGAAAGCGCGACGGCCGAGGCGGCCTTCTTCGGCCAGCGTCCGCCAAAAATACCGTTGGCGGCGGCGCCCATGAGCGGCAGGAGCGGAATAATCCAGAGATAAGAGAGAACCGGCATCAGTCTTTCAACGAATCCACGTTTTCCACGTCAAGCGTCCCCCGGTTGCGGTGAATGAGGATGATGATCGCCAGTCCCACGGCGGCTTCCGCCGCGGCCACGACGATCACGAAAAAGACGAACACCTGCCCCTGCAACTGGCCGAGCAACCGGCTGAAGGAAACAAAAGCCAGATTGACGGCGTTGAGCATCAGCTCAATGGACATGAAGATGGTGAGAATGTTGCGCTTGAAAATAAACGCAATCACACCCAATCCGAACAATACGGCGCTGAGCACCAGAAAATAGGATGTCGGAACCAAAACTCCCCCATACCTTTCTCAGAACTTGCCGCTTACTCACGCAACTCCCCGCCTCTGAAGAGGCGGGCTACAACGAACCCTTCGGGCCGAAACGATACGGCCTTAGTCGGAATCTTCGCGGCGCGCCAGGACCAGCGCGCCCAGCAAAGCGATCAAAATCAGGAACGATGTCAACTCAAACGGAAACACGTATTCGCGGAACAGCAGCGACGACAGGTCGCGCGTGGAAACCATCTCCGGCGGCGCCGACCCAAGGTGCGCCGTGGCGCGCCCTATCCAGTACGCCACTTCCACGAGAAACACAATTCCCAGCGGCACGCCCACATAACGCGCCAGGCGGCTGACATTCGTGCGCTCTTCCTCGCCGGCGTTCAGCAGCATGATGACAAAAACGAACAGCACCATGATCGCGCCGGCATACACGATTATCTGCACGGCGGCCACAAATTCCGCGCCCTGCAAGAGATAAAGCCCCGCGAGCGCGACCATGACGACGATGAGCGACAGCGCGCTGTGAATCGGATGCCGCTGCAGGATCAGGCTGACCGCTCCCGCGACGGTCACGGCCGCGAGGACCAGAAACACCGCGATTTGCGGTGTCATCATCGTGTTCCTCGGTGCTTTCCCCGGGGCGTTCCCCGGCGCGCCGCCCGCGTCATTTTCTTGGACTCGAATCTCATGGTTGTGTCAGCACAATCGCCAGGCTCGTAATCACCACGTTCAGGATCGAAAGCGGCAGCAGCAGCTTCCATCCGAAATTCATCAACTGATCGTAGCGGAAGCGCGGCAGCGTGCCGCGCACCCACACGTAAATAAAAAGGAAAATCCCGACTTTCAGCAGAAACCAGAAGGGGCCCTGCACAAATTCGATTACCGCGGGCAAGCCGAATAATACTCCAAGGCCGAAGAGTGCGGCGCCCATAACCGGCAGAACAATGCGCCCAAACACGGTGATATAGCGGACGCCGTGCGCGATCAGCGCAAGGCCGGCGATGCCGAAGGCTGCGGCAGGAATGTAATGCGACCAGGCGAACAGTGCAGTTTGCGGAAGCGGCGAGAGCCATCCGCCAAAAAATAAAATCGTCGCGAGGCAGGAAACCGTAATCATGCTGGCGTATTCCGCCATAAAGAACATCGCGAATTTGAAGCTGGCATACTCTGTGTGAAACCCGGCGACGAGTTCGGATTCCGCTTCGGCGAGATCGAAGGGCGCGCGATTGGTCTCGGCCACGGCGGCGGTAAAAAACAGAAAGAAACCCAGGATTTGAGGCATGGGCGAGCCGATCAGATTCCAACGAGGAACGAATCCCCAATGAAAACCCTGCTGCGAGTTCACAATTTCGCTGAGATTGAATGTGCCGGCCATCAGGATCACGCCCACGACGGACATGGTCAGCGCGAGTTCGTAGCTGATCATCTGCGCCGAACTGCGCAGGCCGCCAAGCAGAGGATATTTGCTGTTGGACGACCAGCCGGCCAGCGCCACGCCATAAACTCCCATCGACGTGATCGCAAACAAAATCAACAGACCAATGTTCAGATTCGTGATGCCCGTCGGCGTCGGCTGGCCGAAGATCGTGAGTCCCTTCGGTCCAAAGGGAATCACGGCGATGGACGTGATGGCCAGCGACATGGCCAGAAACGGCGCGAGAAAATAAGCGAACTTGTCCGCGCCCGCCGGCGTCACGTCTTCCTTGAACAGAAATTTTACGCCATCCGCCAGGGGCTGCAGCAAACCGTGCGGGCCGACGCGATACGGTCCCCATCGCGACTGGATGTGCGCCACGACTTTGCGCTCGAACCATGTGAGATAGGCGAGCGCCGTCAGCAACACGAACAGCAGAATGACGACTTTCGGCAGCACGACGACGAGAAGCGGATGCTGCGCGGCGAATTCGTTCACGGGCGCGCCTCCACTTCCACTTCTTCGGCCGCTTCCGGCAGGGAACGCACCATCGTGCAGTAGCGGCTCAAGCTGCCGCTGGTAAACAGCGTGTCGCCCGAGGAAAAGATGGAGCCGGCCGGAACGTCAAAATTCGCCGTATCGTTGGCGGCGGAAACAGGAGCAGTTCGCTCCGCTTCTCCAAGAAACAGCGTGGCCATAGCCAGGTCGTAACCAGGAACCGATTTGCGAATCTCGTCGAAGGCGGCTTCCGGCGTGCGCAGCTTGATGGCCTGTCCGAGCCCGCGCAATGCGAGTTGGTAGGAAAGGATTCGCAGGATATCGAAATCCGAACGCGTGCCCATGACGTCGCCGCCCTTGCGCACAAGTTGCACTTCACCCGCGCTGTTGGTCATGGTGCCGTTTTTCTCGTACGCAGCGGCGGCAGGCAGGACGATGTCGGCGAGTTGCGCGGTTTCCGTGAGAAACAGATCCTGCACGATGAGTAAATCAAGCTTGCCTGGTTTTCCAGAGGCGGAAATGCCGAACGTTTTTATCGGGTTCGCGCCGACCACGTAGAGCGCGTGCAACTGCCCCTTGGCCGCGGCCGCCATCATCCCGCGCGCATTCATTCCAGGCTTTTCGGGCAGCTTTGCTTCCCACAGCGCGCCGAACTTCGCGCGCGCCTGCGCGTCCGCCATAGAAACGTAGCCGGGAAGCATGTCGGGGAGTTGCCCCATGTCCGCCGCGCCGCGCGAATTCGCATAGTCCCCAAGCGCCATGTAGCGCGTCTGGCCGGGCAGGGAAGAACCGAATTTCACAAGGTCGCGAATCGCGGCGCCCGTCAATTCCGCGCCGAACACAATGACGACGTTGCTCTCTTTTTCGAGCGAGGTTTTCAGCGAGGCGAGCCGCTCGATCGTGCCGCCATCCAGCTGCGCTTCGCCGCCCGCAAGCCATCGCACCGCGGTCGCCTCGCGGCCCTCGGGCACTTCGGCAAATCCGCTGGCCTTGCGCAGAAGCTTGATGGATTTGGAATTGACGATGTACAGGCGCGCGCCGCGATGGCGAATCGCGGAACGAATCTGCCAGGCGACCAGCGGGCTCTGCTCGGTCGGATCGTGCCCGACGAGCAGGACCGCGTCCGCCTCGTACAGCTGCGTCATCGTGGCGCCCGCGGTTGCTGCCTGCGTGCCGAGCGCGGCAATCAGGCTCGCGTAATCGGCCGTGCGGTGATGGTCGATGTTGTTCGTGCCGATGGATGCGCGCGCGATCCGCCCCAGCAGGTAATTTTCTTCGTTGGTCGTGCGATTCGATCCGATGAACCCAATCGAATCCGGGCCAAAAGTTTTGTGCGCATCGGCGAGGCGTCGCGAAACCTCAGCTAACGCATCTTCCCAGCTTGACGGCACAAGCTTGCCGTCGCGCCGCACAAGAGGCAGCTTCAAGCGCTCGGGATGCTTCGTGAAATCAAATCCGAAGCGGCCTTTCACGCACAGAAAATCCTTGTTGAATCCGGAAAGATCTCGATTGTTGGCGCGCAGAATTTCATTGTTGCGCACGCTCAAAGTGGTTTTGCAGCCATTCGAGCAATGCGTGCATACCGTCGAGACGTAGGACATTTCCCACGGGCGTGTCTTGTAGCGATAGGTGCCGCTCGTCAGTGCGCCGACCGGGCAGATGTCGATGCACATGCCGCACTCTTCGCAATCCAGATGATCCTCGCCGTTGGGAATGATCACCGATTGCGAGCCGCGAGCGCCCACGCCGAGCGCCTTGACGTCCATGCCCTCATCGCACACGCGCACGCAACGAAAACACAAAATGCATCGCGGCGCATCGTAATAAACCGCTTCCGACCATTTCTGCTCGGGCTGATGCCGCTTTTCCTCGTTGAAGCGGCTCTTGTCCGCGCCATACGTAAATACCATGTCCTGCAATTCGCATTCGCCGCCTTTATCGCACACCGGGCAATCGAGTGGATGGTTGGCCAGCAAAAATTCCAGCATGCCCTTGCGCGCTTCATGCACTTGCGGCGTGCTGGTGCGTACCACCATGCCGGGCATGGCGACGAGCGTGCACGCGGTTTGCAGTTTCGGCGCTTTCTCAACTTCGACCAGGCACATGCGGCAAGCGGCCTGCAACGAAAGTCCCGGGAAGTAACAGAATGACGGGACTTCGATCCCCATGCGCCGTGCCGCCTCGATCACCAGCGTTCCCGGCGGAACGGTTACGTCGCGGTCGTCAATCTTCAGCGTGATGTCTTTTGAATCTGCCATTTTGCCCCGGGATCCTTAGCGCACCGCGGCCATCACGTCGGCCGGCCTGTACGGACATTTTCCGGATAGATGTTCTTCAAACTCGTGCCGCCATTTCTTGACGATGCTGATGGTAGGCATCGCGGCGGCATCGCCGAGCGGGCAGAACGTGCGCCCCAGCATACCTTTCGCCAGATCACCCACCAGATCAATGTCTTCCGGGCGGCCGAAGCCGGCATGGAAGCGGTCCAGCATTTTGCGCAGCCAGCCCGTGCCTTCGCGGCAGGGAATGNNATGCACCAGCCGCAGGATTCGTGCGCGTAAAAATGCATGATGCGCCGCGCGAGATCGACCATGCAGGTATCCTCGTCGATCACGATGAGGCCTCCCGAGCCGAGCATAGACCCGGCCTTGGCGACGGAATCGTAATCCATGTTGATGTCGATCTCTTCCGCCGTCAGCAGCGGGCAGGAGCTGCCGCCGGGAATGATGGCCTTGAGCTTTCTGCCGTTGCGCATTCCGCCGGCCACGTCCTCGATGATCCTGCGCAAGGGAAAGCCCATCGGCAATTCATAAATGCCCGGTTTGTTAACGTGCCCGGAAACGCAGAACAGGCGCGTGCCTCCGTTTTTCGGCGACCCAAGGCCCGCGTACCATTCTCCGCCGCGGCGCAGAATTTCAGGCGCGGAAGAGAGCGTTTCGACATTGTTGATCACGGTCGGCGAGCCGTACAAGCCGACGACAGCGGGAAAGGGAGGCCGGATGCGCGGATAGCCGCGCTTGCCTTCGAGCGATTCCATGAGCGCGGATTCCTCGCCGCACTCGTACGCGCCCGCACCGGTATGCGTGACGAGGTCGAAGTCGAATCCGCTGCCAAGAATATTTTTGCCGAGATAGCCGGCCTGGTAGGCCTCGGCGATGGCCCCGTCCATGATGTCCAGGACGTAGCGGTATTCGCCGCGAATATAGACGTACCCCTGATGCGAGCCGACCGCTCGGCCCGCGATTACGATACCTTCAATTAACTGGTGAGGCATCATTTCCATCAGCGGGCGGTCCTTGCAGGTGCCGGGTTCGCTCTCATCCGCGTTGCACAANNAATCCCGCGCCGCCCCGGCCGCGCAGATTCGACTTTTTTACCTCGTCGACCACTTGCTCGACCGTCAATTCCTTCAACGCGCGTTCCATGCCTTTATAGCCATCGTTCGCGACGTAAACCGCCAGTTTGTGCGAGTCGGCAACGCCGAAAAGACGGCTGATGACAGGCACTTCCGCGGGGTGACGCTGTTTTACGGAACCCGTAATCGGCACGGAGGGTTCCGGCTTTCGCCCGGCTTCGAGTGACTCGAAAATTTGCGTGGTGCGCTCGATGGTGAGATTTTCGTAGAAATCGTAATTCACCTGCATGGCCGGAGCGCCGGTGCAGGCGCCGATGCATTCCACTTCCTCGAGCGAAAATACGCCGTCAGCGGTGGTTTCCTTATGCCCAATCTCCAGTTTTTTCTGAACGAACTCGTAGAGCTTGTTGCCTCCGCGAAGCATGCAGGACACATTTGTGCAGACCTGGACGTGAAATTTTCCGGCGCGCTGGCGGCGAAGCATCGAGTAATACGCCATCGTTTCGGTCACCTGCAGCGTGTTCAGGCCGAGCCGTGCGGCGATTTCTCCGATCATTTCATCGCTGACGAAGCCGAACTGATCCTGCGCGTAGAGCAGCATGGGGATCAGCGCCGAACGCTTCACCGGATAGCGGGTTTCCAGCGTTTGGAATTTAGCTTCCAGTTGCGGAGGCAAATTCATCAACGGTCAATCTCCCCAAGGACAATATCCAGCGTCCCGATGCAGGCAATCGCGTCGGCCACCAGTCGGCCCTCCACCATTTTTTGCAGCGCCTGCAGATTCACGAACGAGGGCGTGCGCATTCTCATCC
>PMOP01000370.1:0-2896 GCA_003161495.1 Acidobacteriota bacterium
GTGGTAAGAGCCGAGCCGGATTGGAATCGATTGCCGGAAAAGACTCCGCAAAGCATTCGCTTGCTGCTGCGGCGCTGCCTGCGGAAGGACCGGCGTCAACGATTTCAAGACGCCACCGATGTGCGCATTGAGATCGAGGATGCTCTCTCCGGCGATTCGATTTCCGAGCCCGCCGTCTCAGAAATTCCGCGGCGTCAAATTCCTCTCGTCTGGATTGCGGTATGCGGCGCACTTCTTTTTGCACTGGCAGCCGTGTCTTTTGTTCATTTCCGCGAAACGCCGCCGCAGCCGCGCATCACGCGATTCCAGATCCCTCTGCCGGACAAGACCCTCGGAGCTATCTTCCAGCTTTCTCCCGACGGAAAGGTTCTTGCCTTCACCGCCTCCGAATCCGGACGCAGGCATATGTGGGTTCGGCCAATGGATTCGCTAACAGCACAGACGGTTCCGGGAACGGAAGACGCCACCTACATGTTTTGGTCGCCCGACAGCGCCAACATCGCATTTTTCGTTCCGGGAAAATTGAAAAAGATCGCGCTGTCAGGCGGTCCGGCGCAAACGATTTGTGACGCTCCCGACGGACGCGGCGGGACATGGAACAGCGACGGCGTGATCGTTTTTTCAGGCGGGCTGGGAAGCGGCATTGCAAAGGTGTCCGCGGCCGGAGGCGTCCCGACCATGGTGACAAAACTTGTAAAGCCTGACGAACTCCATCGCTACCCGAGATTTCTCCCGGACAACAAGCATTTCTTATATTTGGTCGATATGAGCGCTCCAGAAACAAATGGCATCAGCGTCGGGTCCATAGACGGATCGCCGTCCGTGCATATTCTTTCCGACTCCTCTAGTTCCGCCTATGTGTCCATGGACGGATCCGCGGGCAACGGCCTTCTTTTGTTCCGTAGAGAGGGCACATTAATGGGAGTGCCCTTCGATCCTCGGCGGCTCCAGACCGCTGGTGAAGTATTTCCAATCGCGGAGGGAGTGGGAACTTCCGCAAACACACAAAATGGGGCATTTTCGGTTTCGGAAAATGGAGTACTTGCTTATGGCAACGGATTGATCAACCTCAGCGGCAACGAAATGGCATGGATGGACCGGACGGGCAAGCGCCTCGGCGTGGTGGGGCCGCAGGGACAAGGACCAATTGGAAATCCTATACTGTCGCCGGATCAGAAAGAAATTCTGTTCAGCCTCTTTAACGTGGCAGGAGACACATCGGATATCTGGCTCCTGGATGTGGCGCGAGGCGTACAGTCCCGCAGTACCTTTCGTGCCGGAATATCAGCGGACGGAATCTGGTCTCCGGACGGAAGTTCGATTGTCTTTCAATTCAACAACACTGAGATATACCGGAAGGCGGCGAACGGCACCGGGAAGGAAGAGCTTCTGCTGGCCGGAGGCATCAACAACCGCCCGCTGGACTGGTCACGGGACGGAAAATTCGTCGTTTACATGAGCAGCAATGGCGGCGCGACGGGCTACAGTCTGTGGCTTCTGCCCATGGAAGGAGATCACAAGCCCATTTCTTATCTGCAAACCACTTTCAATGAAGCAGACGCGCAGTTTTCGCCGGATGGAAAGTGGATGGCGTATGGCTCGAATGAATCCGGCCAGGCGCAGGTTTATGTTCAAGCGATTCCGGCCAGCGGAGCCAAATGGCAAATCTCGCCCGCGGGTGGGGTCCAACCACGGTGGCGGCGCGATGGCAAGGAACTCTTCTACATTTCCTCCGATCAGAAGTTGATGGCCGTGCCGGTAAAAAGTGGCGCGGGTTTTGAAGCGGGCGCCCCTCAGCCGTTATTTGGACTCGATCCCATTTTCCCACCTTTGGGAGGCCGCTTCGTATACGAACCCGCCGCCGACGGCCAGCGGTTTCTAGTGTTGGCGAATGTGGGCGGCACGGCGGCGCCGCCCATCAGCGTAGTGGTCAACTGGCAGCTAGGGCTGAAGAAATGAGCATTGCCACGAAGTGAATCTCCAGTAGCACAGGCACTCTTGCCTGTGCGGTTTTGTAAGCTTCAAACTCAGGTTTCCAATGTTGGCGGTGGCAAAAACCGCACAGGCAAGAGTGCCTGTGCTACATCGAATTCCGTTGATCGCGCCGCGCGTTTGCTTTATCGTGTCCGCTCCAAATTTAGAATGGAACGAACCGCCGCCCCGGATGCCGGCGAGAAATTTTCCACGAAACTATGCGACGGAGCCAGCCTTGAAAAAGAAAATTCGCGCAGTGCAATATGGCGTCGGTCCCATCGGCGCGGCCATCGTGCGGCTGATGCGGGAAAAAAGTTCCATCGAAATTATCGGCGCGATCGATTCGGATCCGGCCAAAGCGGGGCGCGANNGGCCATGCTTGGCGAATCCCCGGACGTCGTCATCCATTCAACTTCTTCTTACCTGCCGAACGTGATGGATCAATTGATGGCGTGCCTGGCTGCGGAATCCTGCGTGGTTTCGACGTGCGAAGAACTGGCGTATCCGTTCCGCAAATATCCGGAGCTGGCGGCGCAACTGGATGCCGAGGCCAAAACGTGGGGCGTCGCGCTCATTGGCACTGGCATCAATCCCGGCTACGTGATGGACAAACTTTTGATCACGCTCAGCGCCGCGTCACAGAAAATCGAATCCGCGCGCGCGGTCCGCATCGTGGATGCGTCCAAGCGCCGGCTGCCGCTGCAGAAAAAAGTGGGCGCGGGAATGAGCGTCGAGGAATTTCGCGCGCAGGTCGCGGCGGGCGCGATCAAGCATCACGGCCTGCCGGAATCGGTGGCCATGGTTTCGGACGCGCTGGGCCTCGATGTAACGGAAATTTCGGAAACGATCGAGCCCGTCGTAGCCCGCGAACGCGTGAAGACCGCATTCCTGGAAGTCGCCGCGGGCCAGGTTGCCGGCGTGC
>PMOP01000370.1:2931-4571 GCA_003161495.1 Acidobacteriota bacterium
ACGCTCACGATTCCCGGCGGCACGCACGGCGACATCGCCACCGCCTCGGTCGTCGTGAATTGCATCCCCACAATCCTGAGCGCCCAAGCCGGCCTGCGCACTTCGCGCGATCTTCCCATGTGCTTCCTGCCGCCAAGCGCAAAACCATAAAGCCGCCTAGTGAAGATCGAGCTCGCGCAGCTTTTGGCCGCGCACCGATGAAGGGTGCGTTAGGAACTGCGCGCAACTAAAAAGCGTTTCATTGCTCCCGATGCGCCGCCCTGCGACTTTCTTTCAGGAATTTGAGCGCCGATAGTTCGCCTTTGAGCGAGCCACGCAGGCGCTGGATATATTTTTTGGTAATGGGCTGAAGGATGATGCGGCCCTCATCTTCAGTCAACGCCACCCGAGCTCCCTTGCGGATTCCGTATCTTCGACGAAGCCTTGAAGGAATCACAAGTCGGCCCTGCGTTGTTATGGTGGAAATCGAACTTGTCATGCGTCCTCTGATTGCGACCCTTCGGCGACAGATGTGTAAGTGACAGACGAAACTAACTTATCGTGGATGCTTCCAAAACGTCGCGAGGGCGGAGAAGTCCACATCTTCCGTCGTCGCGCCCTTCACGGCGCTCATCACTTCGCGTGCGGCTGCGGCGGCGGGCAGCGGCACGCCCAGTTGATTGCCTAAATCCAGCGCGAGGCCCACATCTTTGTGCATCAGCCGCAGCGGGAAGCTCGGTTTGTATTCGCCCTTCAGCATGTTTGCGCCCTTTAAATCGAGCACGCCCGAGCGGCCCATGCTCGACTGCATCACTTCAAACAGGCTTTGCCCCGGAACGCCTGCGCGCGTGACGAGGGCCAGCGCCTCGGCAAAAGCCTCGACCTCCAGGTTGAGCAGCAAATTCATCGCGAGCTTTACTGTTTGCCCCGCCCCGATCGGCCCGAGGTGAAACCACCGTTTGCCCATTGCTCCCAGCACCGGTTCCGCGCGCTTCAGTGTGCTCGCTTCTCCGCCTACCATGAAAACCAGCTCGCCCTTTTCCGCGCCCCACGTTCCGCCGGTCACCGGAGCTTCCAGAAATTCCGAGCCCTGCGCTGCCGCAGCCGCTGCGGCGCGTTTTTCGAGGCCTGGGCTGACCGTGCTCGATTCGATGAGCACGCTGCCGCGGCGCAATCCGGAAAATACGCCGCCCTCTCCCCACAGCACCGATTCGAGCGCGGGAGGATCGCTGACAATGGTGATGACAAACTCAGATGCCGCGGCAAGCTCGCCGGGCGTCGAGGCCCGCTTCGCGCCTTGCGCCACCAGATCGTCGCCGCGCGATGCCGTGCGGTTCCACACGGTGAGGGGATGCCCGGCCTTCAGCAAATTGGCTCCCATCGGATGGCCCATCAATCCCAATCCAATCAATCCAACCGGCGGCTTCATGTTGAAAATCCTCCTGAGCGAATAAAGAATGGGAAAAACTGTAAGAGGGAAAAGTCTACAGGAGTTCGTTCAAAATCCCGATGAAAATCGGCAGTGGTTCAGGCAGGAAGGATCAGGCCGGGCGGTTCTTGAGTTCGAGCGCTCCAGGCACCCGCGCGGACTCAGTGGAAACTTCGCGGGCTTCATTCACCGATGCGGACGGTTTGGGAATTTCCGGGCACTCGTTCATCTC
>PMOP01000370.1:4612-7062 GCA_003161495.1 Acidobacteriota bacterium
CCTAAGAGCGTTGAGTACCGAGCCATACACTGGAGTATGGCGGCAGAGTTACGGGCGGACAATAGTACGAAGGTGTCAAAGAGATTAGTACTGATGGTCCCTATCTGTTGCAAACAATAGAGATAGCGTGGCTTGGGAATCGATCGATGGTTGGCTCGGAGCTGGCACCGGTCTAATGGTGCGGCGCACCGTGTCCGCCGGCGCTGTGCCCCGCCGGGCTGGCCGCGTGAGCCGGCTCCGGGGCAGGAACCGCGGGAGCGTTGCGCAGATTGGCCGTAAGCATCAGCACCAGCGGCGAAACGATGCCGAAGGCGAGAAATGCATACAGCGTTGGCAGGACGCCGCCGAGGTCGCTGGTCGACCCGCTGGAAAGCCGCCACACGATCGCGCCAGCAGCCAGTCCGCAGATGCTGGAAATGGTGCGCGATCCGGGCGCAACTTCCAGCCGCGTCTCGCACTTCGGGCAAACGATGTCGTTCGAGCGCGCCGCCGATTCCGGCGCGGAAATTTCCGCCTTGCAATGCGGACACATGCGAACAGCCACGACTCACCCCCAGATGCGAACGCCTACAATAATCGAAAATGTGCCTCGATGAAAAGGGAAGATAAAAAATAAGGATTCGCCGCCCTTTGCGCCTGACCGCATCGCTCTTGAAATGCAGCAACCAAAAACGCAGTCACGCATGCCTCATACCCAATATTTACGCTTGCGACAAAGCCCCGTTTGCATCCGCTCCGGGCGGCGCGCCCGGCGCTAAAATAATATCCTCTCGGCGCGTTTCGGGAGCCCGCGAGAAAATCTTGAACGTCATGGAGCGTACAATGAAAATAAAAATCCTGAGTCTTTCCGCCCTGGTGATTCTTGCTCTGGCGCTGTGCTTGTCCGTGAATACAACCTCGGCATCGCCCAAGTCGCCCGCAGCAGCCGCTGTTCCTGCAGCGGTTCCCCAACCTGCGGCCGCGCCCGCTGCTGTGCCTGAACCTCACCCCGAAATTCGGGAAGCAATCGCCGCGCTTCGAAATGCCAAGGGACACCTGGAACACGCCGCGCACGATTTTGGCGGGCATCGCGTGGAAGCAATCAAGGCCATCGATGAATCGCTCCGCCAGCTGCAGGATTGCTCGAAATTCGATAAGTAAATTGTAAGAAGCTTTCAAGTAGCACAGGCANNGCAAGAGTGCCTGTGCTACTACTGCTGCCAGCCGCCGCCGAGGGCTTTATAGATCTGCACGAGGGCAAGCAGTTCGTTGAGGCGGGCTTGCGCGAGGCCGAGATCGGCCGTCAGATAATTCGTATCGTTGGTCAGGACTTCCAGATAATTCGTAGTCCCGGCCTCGTAACGCTTGCCGGAAAGTTGCGCGGCGTCTTGCGCGGCGTGGGCCAGCAATTCCTCCTGCGCGCGGAATTCCTGATTTTGCTGATAGGCGATCAGCGCGTCGGAAACGTCGCGAAACGCGCCTTGAATGGTCTGCTGATAGGTCAACACCGCTTCCTGCTTCTGCGCCTCGGTCAATCGAACATTGGAACGAATCGCTCCGCCCTCAAAAACCGGCTGCGTGATGGTTCCCGCAAATGTCCATAAGCCCGCGGAGCCGGTGAATAAGCTGGAAAGCGATGAACTCAGGAATCCGGGCTGCGCCGTCAGCGAAATGTCGGGAAAATAGGCGGCCCTGGCCACGCCGATCCGGGCGTTCGCAGCGACCAGCAATTCTTCCGCCTGGCGGATGTCCGGGCGCCGCTCAAGCAGCGCCGAAGGAAGGCCGGCGGGAACCACCGGCGCGTGCGGCTGCTCGGTCAATTCCTTTCCGCGCGGCTCAATCGGGCCGGGATAGTTTCCCATCAGGACGCTCAAATAATCTTCCTGCTGCGCGATGCGCCGCTTGAGGTCGGCGATGTCCGCCGCAGCGGTATAGACAAGCTGTTCCGCCTGACGCACGTCCAGAATCGAATTGATGCCGTGTTCTTCAAGTGTTTTGGTCAGATCCAGCGATTCTTTGCGGGAGGCCAGCGCCTTTTGCGAAATTTCCATTTCTAAATCGAGCTCGCGAAGCTGGAAATAGGCGGCCGCGACATTGGCCACAAGCGTGGCGTTCACTTCCTGGCGCGCCCAATCCGCCGCGAGCAAATCTGCCCGCGCCGCTTCGGTGGCGCGACGGTACTTGCCCCAGAAGTCCAGGTCCCACGCCGCGTTGGCCGTCACGCGGCCGTAATTGAACGTGTACGCGGGGATGGGCCCCGTCGCGGGATTGCGCAAGCCGGTGCCGTTGCCGCTGACGTTTACGGTGGGCAACTGGTTCGCGCGCGCCAGCCCCACTTGCGCATCCGCTTCGAGCACGCGCGCCGCCGCGATCCGCACGTCATAATTTTGTTGCAGCGCCGTGCGAATTAATTTCTGCAGTTCCTCGTCCTGGAAAACTTCCCACCACTTTTGTTCGCCGAGCGATTGCGC
>PMOP01000510.1 GCA_003161495.1 Acidobacteriota bacterium
TCGAAAATTCTGCGGAAGTTCACGTTGCTGGTGTGCCCTCCTGTGCTCAGGATCACGCCTTTTTTTGCCTGGATGTTCAGCGTCTTGCCTTCATGCGTCGCCGTGATTCCCAAAACTCTTCCGGAAAATTGTTCTTCCCGCACGAGGCCCGTCATGCTGTGGCGCAAAAGAATTTGCACACCGAGTTTTCTCGCGCTGGCTTCGAGCGGGCGCATGAGCGCCGTCCCGTTCCCTCCTGTCGGCGAATAAGCGCTCACCTCTCCCGTCCAGGTCACGGTTTGCGCGCGCTTCACGTTTTGAGGGCCGCCGTCGGCTCCGCCCGGCGATTTATCCGGAAATTGGACGCCGTGCGCCAGCAAAAAATCAAACGTAGCGACGCTCTCGTCGCAGAACGCGCGCACGATTTCCCTGTCGCTGAAACGGTAATCGTGCCAATTGACCAAATCCTCGAACATGCGGTCAGGCGAATCCTCGATGCCGTATTTTTTTTGCAAGCTCGTGCTGCCACCGAGGGCGATGTTGCCTCCGCTTTCGATTGCGTGCCCGCCAATGTCGTAGTTCTGCTCGACCACGATCACCGAAGCTCCCTGCTCGGCCGCCGAAATTGACGCAGGTAGTCCAGCGGCGCCGGAGCCGACAATGACAACATCCGTGGTGAGGTCCCAATGCTTTTCGAGTTTTGCCGCGGGCGTTTCTTTTGCATCAATGCCGCCGAGCGCGGCCGCGCCGAGACCGGCGGCCACCTTCTGAATAAATCCTCTGCGCGGTAGTGACTCATTTTGGGGATTTGTCTTGCTCATGATTTTTTCTCCTGCGCGAGGATCATCGCCTTGGGTCTGCCGTGAATCATTGGCACCACTTGTCGGTCATGTCGAGGTTCACAGCCACTCGTGGTTGTGCGCCTTTGTTTGCTTCCGCAAAAACCACACAGCCAGGGGTGGCTGTGCTACTTAACCGCGCGGAACGAGCGAGTCGCGGTGAATCTGGGCGATGGAGGCTGCGCCGGTTTGTGCCATGATGGCCTGCAATTCGCGACGCAAAATCGCGACGACCGTTTCGACGCCCTCCTGGCCAAAGGAAGACAGGCCCCAAATATGGGGACGTCCGATTCCGACGGCGGTTGCGCCGAGGGCCAGCGCTTTGAAAACGTCCGCGCCGCCACGGAATCCGCTGTCGATGAGCACCGGTATTTTTCCGGCTGCGCCCGACAAAACTTCCGGCAGGCATTCAATCGTTCCGCGGCCGCTGGCATCTTCGTGGCCGCCGTGATTGGAAATGATGATGCCGTCGACTCCGTGCTTCACGGCCAGCGCCGCATCTTCGCCGGCAACGATGCCTTTGAGAACGATTTTCATTTTCGTCATGTCGCGAACGCGTTTCACGTCTTCCCAGTTGAGTTTTACGCTGGTCTCTCCCTGAAGAGCGCCGATCGCGCCGAGCACGTCCATCGGCGTGTCCTTTGTGATGCGCGTGATTTGCGGAAGGTTTGCGTGGCAGCCTACGCAGCGATCGTCGGCTTCGCGGTCCAGGTCGCGGACTCCGGCGCGCTGCACCGATTTCGCGCCGATGGTGTTGGCGCCTCCGTCGTCGATGGTCCAGACCAGCACGGGGCAACCGGTCGCCTCAAAGCGGCGAAGCATTTTTTCGTCCATGCTGCTGCCGAGGCCGGCAATCCACAGCGGCTCGCCGCGCGCCTCGACCACTCGTTCCACTCCGCGAGGATCGACAATCACGGCTGCCGAGCCCGCCAGGACTTGCAGCGTGCGCGTCGATTTGGCCGCCTGGGCGACGACCACCGCGCCGTCGGGATAATACGCATTCATCCTGCCGACGGGAGAAAAGAAGATCGGCGATTCCCAGGCTTTGCCGAAGATTTTCACGGATTGATCGACGTTGGTGATGCCGGTCAGGCGGCGCAGGCGTACTTCATATTTTAAAAACCCGTCGCGATTGGCGCGCAGGGTTTCGTTGTTAAAGGAGCCGTCCGTGATGAACGTGTAATGTGCGGGCGTAAGCTTCACGCGCGCCGCGGCGTCAAAATCAAACACATTCAACGCTTCCTTCACCGACTTGATGACCACTTCATTCTGCTGCGGCACGGGCGCCGCCAGAACCTCTTCGATCCAGCGCGAAGAAAAGCCGGCGTACGCGAGGATGGGACTGGCCGCCAGGAAACTCAAAAAAGCGCGGCGATCGGAATTTTGTTTAGTTGAAGCCACGATAGAGCGATCCTTTCGAGTGCCTGCGGAAAAGTTGACTTTCAAAGTGCGAGCGTAGCGCAGCCGGATTCACAAGGCAAGCAATCAGCGAGATCCCAATTCAACAAATCACTTTTCGCCGGCGATGGTTCCCAGTTCCGCGGCGCGCGCAAAAAATCGAGGAATGTTCTCGCGTCTTACAAAGCGAATATGAAATTCTCCCGGGCAAGCGACGCCATCCGGCTTGTCCATCCATTTCGTTTCGGAAACCGCGATAAATCTGTCCAGCATGCGATTGACGCCGAGATTGCGCGTTCGAGTTTGATGGATCAATTGCGAAATGGGCGCCACATCAAAATAGACCTTGATCCGGTGGGGATACAGGGCCGTGGAAAGACCTTTACGGCGCAGGGCCGGAACAATGACGTGCCAGTGAGAATAGTTCTCGTTCTCGGAGTAACGATTGAGCAAGGTGTAGCCGGCCAGCCGTTCATCCAAGGTGATAGCGAACGCAATCGAGGTTTGGCTTGGGTCACCCGACCGAATGGCATTCATAAACCGCTTGTGAATGTCCTCGCCGGACCCAAGCAATTCGCGATTCACGCCCATGAAATCGAGATACTCGGCCGGACTCAGAAGCCAATAATCAACAATCGCCGAAAGATCAGCGGGATCAAGGTCTCTCAGCCCGGCTATCCCATGTGCGGTGTTTATGGAGCCGAATGTCGACACTCGTACGTATTCCTCGAGCCTTACAGTATACGAATTTTTGGAAATTGGCCCGGCAAGGCCGTTCCAGCAACACGGCCAATTTGGCTTAACGCAATCTCATTCCGGATCGCGGGAAGGATCCGGAACCACGGGACGGGGCAGGCGCTCGCCTCCGGGCAGTGTTTCGCCGTGGCGCGGCAGATCGTTGACGGCGTGGGGATGCTGAACGACCCGCGAGGACGGCAATTCGTTGCGGTCATCGAGGCGGCCGAAAATCATTTTGCCCGCGGTGGTCTGATGGACGGATGTAACTGTAATGTCTATTGTTTTATTAATCATACGGCGGGCGCCGTCGACCACGACCATGGTTCCGTCATCCAGATAGGCCACGCCCTGATTGTATTCCTTGCCCTCGCGGAGAATAAAAACGCGCATGGTTTCCCCGGGCAGAACGACCGGCTTCAGCGCGTTGGCCAGCTGATTCACGTTCAGGATTTCGATGCCCTGCAGCGAGGCGACCTTGTTCAGATTGTAATCGTTGGTGATGATCTTTCCGTCGTAACGCTTGGCCAGCTCGATGAGTTTCAGGTCCACGTCCGCCACGTTCGCGAAGTCGTCCGTGGCGATTTCGACTTCCAGGTGCGCCATCTTCTGGATGCGCTGCAGAACTTCAAGTCCGCGCCGCCCGCGCTGGCGCTTCATCGAGTCCGCGGAATCGGCCACCATTTGCAGCTCGCGGAGCACGAACTGAGGGATCAGCAGGACGCCGTCGAGGAAGTG
>PMOP01000225.1 GCA_003161495.1 Acidobacteriota bacterium
GAAAAACGGTAGCGCCGCGACAGCTGAAGCTTCATCGTGCTCCTCCCGCACTCGGGTGCGCGCCGTTGCCCTCGCCGTAACAATCGACGAACAGGTCCGGCGTCTCGTATAAGCGCACGCGATTCAGATGTCCTCGCGTGATTTTCGGTTCCAGCAGCCGCCAAATCACCGCCGCGATGTTTTCGCACGTCGGAATCTGCCCCGCGAGTTCGGGAACTTCGTAATTCAGAAAACGATGATCCATCCGGTCGGTCACTTCGCGCTGCAAAATCTCTTTCAGTTCCTTCAGATCGAGCACCATGCCCGTGGCCGGGTCCGGCTCGCCCGCCACCGTCACTTCCAGCACGTAATTGTGCCCATGCCCGTGCGGGTTGTTGCATTTCCCGAAGACGCGCCGGTTCTCCTCGGCCGAAAATGCCGGATTGTGGTAAAGATGCGACGCCGAAAATTCAATCTTGCGTGTCAGATAAACCATAAAGTGAAGGAAGCCGTCGGCGATTTCTGCCAGCAGATCGAAGGCACTTTTTCACGAATCACGAATTACAAATCACGAATCACGACTCACGGGATACTCCCGGCCCTTCCAGGCCACGCTGCCCCGCGCGTAGCGCCATTCTGAATTCAACAGGGCGGCCACATAGAGCGCAACCCCTGGCAAGTAGTATAAAGCAAGGCCCGCCGGAAAACGATTTCGCCGCAGGTCCGCGGCATACGCGGCATGCCGGCCCGCCAGGAGCGCCACGCCCAGCACTCCCCAGATTAGATGCAGCAAGGTCAGCGGAAGAACCAGCAATGGAATCCAAGGCACCACCCTGAAAAGTTCGCGGCCCACGGCGCGGGACGATCCACCTGTCGACGCTCCGATCAATGGATACAAATTTTTCGTCCAGCCCTCCCACATGGCACGAAACGTCCGGTACATTCGCACGCGCATGATGCCCATTCCCGAAGCAAAGTACAGGCGCACGCCCGCTTGCTTGGCGAGCCGCGCCAAAGCCACGTCTTCGAGCACTTCGCCCGCGACGGCCGCATGTCCTCCGATCCGCGAGTAATCCTCGCGGCGGATGAGCAAATACTGTCCGCTGGCCGCGGCTGCCGGCGAATCGGGATGATTTACCTCGGCGTAGGAATATTTATGCGCGAGGCGCGTGTAGACAAAAGGGATCAGCGCTTTCTCCCACCACGTGTGCGTCTCCTGCTCGGGCGAATACGACACGAGGCCCGCTCCGGTTTCCGCCGCATCGGCCAGCGCGTGCGCCGTGGAGCCGGGCAGATGCACGCCATCCGCGTCGGTGAACAGCAGCCAGTCCCCTGTCGCGTGCGCCGCTCCGAGCGATACCGCGTAGTTCTTCCCGACCCATCCGCCAGGCAATTCCCGCGTTTCGAGAACGCGCAATTGCGCATAGCATGAAGAAAGTTGCCGCAGCGCGGCGGCCGTCCCGTCACTCGACTGATCGTCGATTACAATTATTTCTTTAATTTCCGGCTGCGCCGCCAGCGAATCGACCGCGGCCGCAATGGTCGCTTCCTCATTGCGCGCCGGCACGATTGCGGAAACAGTTGGGTGGGAATTCATAGGTCGGGCGATCGGCAAAACGGCTCGCGCGAAGCCGGGTCAAGAATGTATTATAGTGGGGCTGGAGAAAAAACATTGAAGCATAAGATTCTAGGCCCTATCGCGCTCATCCTTGTGGCGGCGGTGCTCTACGTGTTCGCGGCGCCGTCCTACCGCCAGGGCGAACCGAGCCTGGCGGGACGGAAGGCGCTGGATTTTGGCATGCAGATTCCGGGCGCTTCGCATTTGTCCGACCTGCGCGGCAAAGTCGTCGTGCTGAATTTTTGGGCATCGTGGTGCCCGCCGTGCCTGGAAGAAACGCAATCGCTCAACACCTTGCAGCAGAACATAGCGTCACGAGGCGGCGTGGTTCTCGGCATCAGCGTTGACGAAGACAAGGACGCGTACGAAAAATTCCTCGTGGACAATCACGTGATCTTCCCCACCTATCGCGACGCCTCCAAGAAAACCTCCACGGATTACGGCACGTCCATGTTTCCTGAAACGTACCTGATCGATCGCCAGGGCCGCCTGGCTCGCAAGATCGTCGGGCCGCAGGATTGGCAGTCGGTCGAAGTCATGCGCTCCATCGATGTCCTGCTGAAGCAGAATTAAGATTCCTCGCAACCATCAATATCCAAAAATTTTAGTGGGAGACGCGCGTCTCAGTGAGGTGCGGGCAAGTACTTGATCAGCGTAGTCCGCGTTGCGCCGCCCTCGGCGTTGTAGAGCACGCGGTCCACGCGTGAAAGCAATTCTAGGCCGTTCAGGCCGGTCGCTCCTCCGGAAAGCGCATCGGAAAAAGCAAACGTCTCCAGGCCGATCGGGGGCATCACCTGGCCGTGGCAATGAATCGCAATTTCGATGCGATCGGAATAAGTCTCCAGCGTGACGTCCACGCCCGAGCCGTTGCCGGAGATTTGCGAAATGCTTTCGCGGCAAACGTCTCCCGCGGCGCTGGCCAGCTGCGCGCCGGCCTCCGTCTCAAATCCGGCGTGAATCGCCTGATGTTCCACGGCGCAGCAAAACACGGTGACCAGGTTCCAATTCTGGTCCAGGTGAAAGACGACACGCACGGGATCTTCAGCCATGACGTTGGGTATCCGATTGGGCCACGCTAATTTCGCACGCTTCGCGGCAATCCGGGCAGTAGTATTTGCCATCCATGCACAGGCGGATATTATGCAGCCCCTGGCAGTAGCAGCAATAGCGGTCGCACTTGCACTTCTCTTCCGGCAGGTCGCATTGCGAACAGAGAATTGTGGTTTGCATATTCTCCTTCGTCTCTGCGCAGGACCCGAAGAACTGCCCCGCCGCAAAGCCCTCAGGAAAACACTATAGGACAGCCCGGCGCGCCAGAACAAGGAGGATGTGCCGAGGCTCGCAACTCTCGAGCGCCTCAGCTGGTTTCCCGGCCGCCTTTCTTGACACGTTTCAAAGGCGCGTGTTAGCTTCGATTTTGCGCTGCGGTTCCTGAGAATTTCGAGTGACATCTCCGACCACCACCCAACTTCGCAAGACCGCGTTGAACGGCATGCACCGCCGCCTCAAGGCCAAAATGGTGAATTTTGGCGGCTGGGATATGCCAGTCGAATATTCGGGCATCGTGGCCGAGCATATGGCGACGCGCACGGCGGCCGGGCTGTTCGACGTCAGCCACATGGGCGAAATCGANNAGCCACATGGGCGAAATTGAAGTTCGCGGGGCTCACGCGCTGGAGCTCGTTCAGCATGTCACATGCAACGACGCGTCCAAACTGCTGGTCGGGCAGGCGCAATACTCCGGGCTGATGACCGAGAAGGGCACGTTTGTCGACGACCTGCTCGTGCATAAAATTTCCGACACGCACTATTTTCTGTGCGTCAACGCGAGCAATCAGGATCAGGACTTTGAGCACATTCGCGCGCACAATCGCGCGGGCGCGGAAATCGAAAATTCGGGCGCGCGCTATTCGCAGATCGCGATCCAGGGGCCGAAGGCGCTGGGAATTCTGCAACGTTTCACGGCCGTGCCGCTGGAACCGATTCGCTACTACCATTTTGCGTTTGGTAAAGTAGATGGCGTGGACTGCCTGATCGCGCGAACCGGATACACGGGGGAAGACGGCTTCGAAATTTATTTCGCGCCGGAACATTCCGAAAAGCTGTGGACCAAGCTCCTCGATGCGGGCACTCCCGAAGGAATGCTGCCGTGCGGCCTGGGCGCGCGCAACACGCTGCGCCTCGAAGCTTCCATGTGCCTGTATGGCCATGAAATTGACGATACGACCACGCCGTGGGAGGCTGGCCTCGGCTGGATTTGCAAGCCCGCNNTCGATCGCACTCTCGTGGGATTCGAGATGCAGGATCGCCTCATCGCGCGCGATGGCTGCGCCATTTCGATTGGCGGACAACAGGCTGGCCGTGTGACAAGCGGATCGCCCGCGCCTTTTCTGAAAAAAAATATCGGCATGGCGTATGTTCCAACGGCATCGAAGGCGCCGGGAACGGAACTCGCGATTGGGATCCGCGCGAATCAAGCGCCGGCGCGAATCGTTCCGATGCCGTTTTACAAGCGATCGAAGTAGAATTGAGTAGGACGGGCTTCAGCCTGTCGCTTTTCTGTCAAAGCAACGCAAACGTAAACCGACAGGCAAAAGCCTGTCCCACCAGGAGCCGTATGTACCCCAGTGATTACCGCTACACCAAGGAACACGAGTGGATCAAAGTGTCCGGCAACACGGGCACGATTGGAATCACCGACTACGCGCAGCATGAACTGGGCGATGTCGTCTTCGTGGAATTGCCCGCGCCCGGCGCGAAGATCACGGCAGGACAAGTATTCGGCACCGTGGAATCGGTCAAGGCGGTCAGCGAAATTTTCGCTCCAGTATCGGGCGAAGTGACCGAAGCCAATGCCGCGCTGACGAGCGCTCCCGAAACGTTGAATTCGGATCCGCACGGCTCCGCGTGGCTCATCAAAATTAAGTTCGCGAGTCCCGCCGATGTTTCCGGCCTGATGGACGCCGCCGCGTATGAGGCGTTCATCTCGGAAAAGGAAGCCTCGGCCTGATGCGCTATCTTCCCAAGAGCACAGCCGAGCGCCGGGAAATGCTCGACGCTATCGGCGCGCCCTCCATCGAAAACCTGTTCGAGTCGATTCCGGAAGCGTTCCGCTTGAAAGAGCCGCTGAATCTTCCGGCCGCGATGTCCGAGCAGGAAATTATCGAATATTTTCGCGCGCGCGCCGCGGAAAATTCCTGCGGCTACACCAGTTTTCTGGGCGCGGGCGTTTACAACCATTTGCGCTCCGTGGTCACGGATTCGCTGATTCAGCGCGGCGAATTCCTCACTTCCTATACACCGTATCAGGCGGAGATCAGCCAGGGCACGCTGCAGGCGATCTTTGAGTATCAGACGCTGATGTGCCAGCTCACCGGGATGGAAGTCGCGAACGCCTCAATGTGGGACGGCTCAACGGCAACCACTGAGGCCGTGCTCATGGCCGAGCGGCTGACGGGTCGGCATCGCGTGATCGTGGCGCGGTCTCTGCATCCGGAATATCGCCAGGTGCTGGACACCTACACGCGCAATCTCGGCCTGCGCATAGACGAAATCGGATTTAATAGCGCGGGGCAAGTGGATGCGAATCGCCTGGAGGGCGCGATCAATTCCGAAACGGCCGCGGTGGTCGTGCAGTCGCCCAATTTTTTTGGCGTCCTCGAACAGGCGCCGAGCCTGGCGTCTCTCGCGCACGCGAAAGGCGCGCTGCTCGTTGTCGCCATCACCGAAGGCGTTTCGCTCGGCGCCGTGAGGCCTCCTTTCGAGGCGGACATCGTCGCGATGGAAGGGCAAAGCTTCGGACTGCCGCAAAGTTACGGCGGGCCGTATGCCGGAGTAATCGCCACGCGTGAAAAATTCGTGCGGCAGATGCCGGGACGCCTCGCAGGCGAGACGGTGGACAGCAACGGCAAGCGCGGGTACGTGCTCACGCTGGCCACTCGCGAGCAACACATTCGCCGCGAGAAGGCCACGTCGAATATTTGCACGAATCAGGCACTCTGTGCGCTGGCCGTGAATATTCATCTTTGCCTTTTGGGGAAAGAAGGCTTGAAGGAACTCGCGGCGCAGAATCTGGCCAAGGCGCGATTCGCGCTCGAGGAGTTGGAAAAAATTCGCGGCGTGCGCCGCGCGTTTTCCGGCCCATTTTTCAACGAATTCGTAGTCGAGTTTCCGCGTTCCGTGAAAATGATCAACGCGGAATTGCTGCGGCGCAAAATTATCGGCCCGCTGCCCGTCGGAAGTTATTTCACGGAACTGACGAAACGCGGCCTGTTCTGCGTCACCGAAACGATTTCGCGCGCCGAGATCGAACGCATGGCCGAAGCCGTCCGCGATATTTTGTCGAAACCGATTTGAACTGTAGCGCCGGCGTCTCGCCGGCATTCTCGCGATGTGTGGGGATCAAAAAACTGCCGGCGGGACGCCGGCGCTACAAAAACTGCGGGCTAAATCTTTGAACTAAAAGGAAAAGATGGCATTGACCGATCGCATCAAAAAAGCGGGACGCCACGTCAGCCAGAATGAAGGGTTGATCTTCGAGGAGTCCGCGCCGGGCAAGCGCGGGTTCGAGCTGCCTCCGCTCGACGTGCCCGCGGTGGACCCACGCGCCGCGCTGGGCGCGGACTA
>PMOP01000107.1 GCA_003161495.1 Acidobacteriota bacterium
GGATCGGACATGTCCACGATCATGAGAGCGTTGCTGGTGGGGCGCTGGTGATTTTCCAGGCGCAGCGTTTCGTCCCAACCGCAATCGAGATAGGCATACTTTCCGCCGTCGTAAAAATTGTGGTGCGTGCCGTTGCCTTTTGCCCCGGTGTTGTATTCCTGCAGCAGATTCGGTTTGGTGGGATCTGTGATGTCGTAGTTTCGGATTCCGCGCAGGCCTTTATAGGCGAGAATTTTGTCGCGCAATTCCTTGTCATACTGGCCGTCCGGATATTGCGGAGTGGCGCTGGTCAGTGGCTGTGCGGCGGTGCACATCATGATCCATTTTTTCAATTTATTGTTGTACACCACGGGGCCGCCGCCCATGGTTACGCGCTTCTTATTGAGCAGGACAGGATTCTTGGCTTCGCTGATGTCCACGAAATCTCCGCCGGCGGGCAATAATCGCTGTTTGCCTTTGGCCCACATGACCATCAGCGGTTCTCCGCCGCTGACGGACGCGCCCGAAATGTGCGAGATAATTTCCATGTTGTGGATATATTGCTTTTTGTCAATGTAGTTTAGCGAACCCATGGGCAGAGGAATTTTCGGGGAAGTATCCGTGGTGTAAAGTCCCTGCACTTGGGCGGGCGTGCTGATCGAGCCCGCAACACCCACGGCCGCCGCGCCTACCACTGCGCCCGCTGCGCTTTTCAGAAGCGATCTGCGGCTATAACTTCTGCGCGTATCTTCAGATTTCTCTGCATTATTATGGGGTGAATCGGAAGGCTTGCGGATTTTCGGCATGGCTCTCCTTTGTCAGGTCCAGAAAATTGTGTGACGCAATCTTACGCCCGCAAAATGCCGGCGACGAAATCCTTACACATATATGCGTCCTGATGCCGCGCATCATACTCCAATATCATGCCGGTGACGCACCCGAAAAAATACGGAGTTGCCTTGGTAAATCCCGGCCAGACTGGTTCTTTCATATGCTTTGTGCCGACTTCCAAGCTCAATACACCTGGTTGGCGTGCAGAAATGCAGGATTGGCCCCCGGCCTCGGCGTGAACTTCTGTATGCGCCGCGCATCCACTTTGGGCTAAAGTATGTAGTCTAGCCGGGCTGCGAATAGTTCTCCATTCCGAGCCAGCGCCAAGGAGCCAAGTATGAGCGTAACCGACAAAGCTGCCTCCCTACAAAGTGCCACTACTCCCATTGAGATACTCTCCATCAACACCATTCGCACACTTTCCATGGATGCAGTTCAGGCGGCCAATTCCGGACATCCCGGCACGCCCATGGCTATGGCCCCTTTGGCATACTGCTTGTGGCAGGAGTTTCTGCGCTATGATCCCAGCAATCCGCTTTGGCCCAATCGCGACCGCTTCGTTCTCTCCGCCGGACACGCTTCCATGCTGCTTTATTCCGTGCTGCACCTTGCTGGAGTGAAGGAGGCCGATAAGAACACGCTCGAGATTCTGGACGGGCTCGCCGTGCGTCTGGAAGACATCAAGAATTTCCGCCAACTCGGGAGCCGTTGCCCGGGACATCCGGAATCGCACCTCACGACCGGAGTGGAGACGACGACGGGACCGCTCGGACAGGGCTATGCCAACAGCGTGGGCATGGCGCTTGCCGGAAAATGGCTCGCATCACGATATAATCAGCCCGGGTTCGAGGACATCTACAATTTCAATGTCTACGCACTGGGCGGCGATGGCTGCATGATGGAGGGAATTTCCAGCGAAGCCGCTTCGCTCGCGGGGCACCTCAAACTTTCCAATCTTTGTTGGATCTACGACAGCAACCGCATCACCATCGAGGGCGGCACGCCGCTGGCATTTGGCGACGACGTGGGCGCGCGGTTCGCCGCCTACGGCTGGAACGTTGCACACGTTACCGACGCCAACGACCTGAACATGATTCGCGCAGCCTTGCACGTATTTTTGCAAACCGGCGACCGCCCAACTCTCATCATTGTGAACAGCCACATTGGTTACGGCTCGCCGCATAAGCAGGATACCGCGGCGGCGCACGGGGAAGCGCTCGGCGAAGAAGAAGTCAAGCTGACCAAGCGTTTTTACGGCTGGCCGGAAGACGCAAAATTCCTGATTCCCGACGGCGTGTACGAGCATTTTCAGAAGGGAATCGGCGCGCGTGGAAAAACGGACCGCGATCATTGGACCGCGCGTTTCGGACAATATGAGGGCGCGCATCCCGGATTGGCCGATGAGATTACGCGCATGGAACGTCGCCAGCTCCCCGCTGGATGGGACAAGGAGATACCCGTATTTCCCGCTGACGCCAAAGGACTGGCCACGCGCGATTCTTCACAGAAAGTGGAAAACGCTATCGCCGCAAATGTTCCCTGGATGATCGGCCGTTCGGCGGACCTCGCGCCTTCCACCAAAACTTTGCTCACCTTCGAGGATGCCACGGGATTTCAGCCCGGACATTATGCGCTGCGAAATTTGCATTTCGGTATACGCGAACACGCCATGGCCGGCGCCATTAATGGGATGAGCCTGACCAAGCTGCGTCCGTTTGGCGCAACGTTTTTTGTGTTCACCGATTACATGCGCGGCGGCTTGAGACTTAGCGCGATCATGAGCATTCCGGTGATTTATATTCTGACGCACGATTCGATAGGCGTCGGCGAGGACGGGCCAACGCATCAGCCGATCGAACACCTGGCCATCGCCCGCGCGACGCCCGGCCTCCTCACGTTGCGCCCTGCGGACGGCAATGAAGTGGCCGAAGCGTGGAAGCTGGTCATGAAGCTTCAGCATGAGCCGGCGCTACTGGTGCTGACGCGCCAGGCGCTGCCCACGGTGGACCGCACGAAATTTGCTGCCGCCTCGGGAGTCGCGCGCGGCGCGTATGTTCTTGCCGAAAACGCAGGCGCACCTCCCGACGTGCTGCTGTTGGCTACGGGCAGCGAAGTTTCGCTCTGCCTGGCGGCGCGTGAACAACTTTCCAAAGAAGGCATCAACGCGCGCGTGGTCAGCATGCCTTCGTGGGAATTGTTCGACCGGCAGGATCAGGCCTATCGCGATTC
>PMOP01000132.1:0-2321 GCA_003161495.1 Acidobacteriota bacterium
CCGAGTCTTGTTGCCCCAAGCGGAATTTTCTGTTCGCGTCCCTTGCGCACACAATTGGCGTTATTACAAACCGCGGTCTGGATCGTTTCTTCAGCCATATCCTCCCAGGACAAATTTGTGTGCATCAGGGTCACGGAGATTCCGCGCATGCCGCAAGAGGGGCAATCATAGATGAGTTCCATCGTCCGCACGGGACGACCCGTGAGGAAGCCGAGCCCACTCGCCTCGAAGGGAATGAGATCGCTGAACTTTTGATAAAATCTTACCTTGCAAGCCGGGCAGGTGATTTTAGCAATGCTCTCCGGACCTACCCGCAGACGGTCTATTGCCCATAATATTCGGAAACTCTTGCCGCATGTTACGCAGTTGGTTACAAACTCAAAGTCCACAAAGCCTCCTATCCTCCGGAGTTCTGTGCCCGTTGCAATTCTTCAGGTGAATCGTTCCTGAAAAACTGGCTAGCGCGACAGGCGGCTAGTCTTTGGATACAGAAGAAACCGACTTCAAGCTTCAAGCCAAGTCAGTTCCCCGGCGTACTGCCCCGCAATTTATTCAGGTCCGCTTCGTGCGCCAATCTGACACGTTTGCAACCGTGAGTCGCTCTGGCTATTCGGCGGATCGTCGAACCTGGAATCCCAGTCATTTGGCGGCACGGCAAAACTGCCCTCTCAGTGGCAATTAAGCCCCAAGCAGTTTCACCGTGCAGCCAAAAAGAAAATATCTCAAAGGGGAATTCCGCGTCTGTTCAAAACGGAACACTTCTGCTAATCGCTGATTTCTACCCACGGGGCCCAACGGGGAATGATCGAAGAATCTGTTTCTCTTAGAAGGAATCTGGCCGGCCGCCCTTGCGAGACATCCATTCCTTGCGCAATTCGCCTACGAGGTAGAGCGAACCGGTGATGAAGATCACGTCTTCGGGAGCGGCGAGTTCAAGGGCCCGCGCCAAAGCTTTCGCGGGATCAGGCACAACTTCCGCGCGGCGCGCATGATGCGCTGTCATTTCCGCGAGTAACGAGGCGGAAATGGAGCGAGCCTGCGCCGGCGTAGTGAGAATTACAGCCGAGGCGCGGGGGAAAAGCAGGCCGGCAATTTCATCGACAGCCTTGTCACGCATGGCTCCGTAAATTAAAAAAATATTCCGGCCCGCAAGGAATTGCTCCCAGAAGACGGCGATTTCGCGGGCGCCGGCGGGATTGTGCGTGCCGTCGACGTAAATTTCCGGACGCTCGCTAATGCGCTCGAGCCGGCCGGGCCAGGTCGCGGTTGCAAATCCGCGCGCGATGGCTTCCTCGTCGATGGGCGCGCCGCGCTCAGCCAGCATTCGCGCCGCGGCGAGAGCAGTGAGCGCGTTGCGAACCTGAAATCGCCCGGGAAGTTTTAACGCCACCGGCATACGAACGCCGGAATCGTAGGAAATTGCGGTGAACGAAAAGCAGCCGTCGTGAGCCGTCACGTCTTCCAGAAAATAGGCATTTTCGATTTCCACGAGGAATGCCGCCTGTTCCGCGCAGCGGCGCCGAATCACCACTCGCGCGATCAGGTGTTCGGCGGCGCTGACGACGCGCGCGCCCGGCTTGATGATACCCGCTTTTTCACCGGCGATTTCCTCAATGGAGTGGCCCAGATAATTTTCGTGGTCAAAATCAATCTGCGTGATCACCGCGACTTCCGGCAGGAGAATATTTGTCGCGTCCAGCCGCCCGCCCATGCCCGTTTCGCACACGGCAAATTCAACCTTTGCGCCGGCGAAGTACACGAAGGCAATCGCCGTCATGCACTCGAAAAAAGTGGGATGCGCGGCGAGGCGTCCGGCGGCGAGCAATTCCTCGATGGCTTCGTGAACCCGCGTGAACGCGGCCGCAAATTCCTCGTCGGAAATGTTCTTGCCGTCGAGGCGAATGCGTTCGTTGATGCGCTCCAGGTGCGGCGAGGTGTACAGGCCGGTGCGCAAGCCCGCCGCGCGCAAAATCGAATCGAGCATGGCCGAGGTCGAGCCCTTGCCGTTGGTGCCGGCTACATGCACGGACTGAAATTCGCGCTGCGGTTGTCCCAGATGTTCACAAACGATCGTGATGTTTTTCAGATCGAATTTTGTAGCGCTGGCCTGCCGGGGAGACGCGAGTTCCCGTCCCAGGCTAAAGAGGTACTGGACCGATTCATCGTAGTTCATGCGCTTACGCCAGGAAAAAATCGAGAGCGGAGGAGATGTACGTTTTCAAATCCTTGCGATGGACCACGGCGTCGAGAAACCCGTGTTCCAGAAGAAATTCCGAAGTTTGAAATCCCTTGGGAAGTTTCTGGCGGATGGTCTGCTCGAT
>PMOP01000132.1:2338-9030 GCA_003161495.1 Acidobacteriota bacterium
GCGGTGACGCCGCCGGTGGTGGGGTCGGTCAAAACGGAAATGAAGGGCAGGCGGGCTTCGTCCAGGCGCGCCAGAGCCGCGGAAACTTTCGCGAGCTGCATCAGGCTGATGGTGCCTTCCATCATGCGCGCGCCGCCGGAGCAGGAAATAATCACGAGCGGCAATTTTTTGGCGATGGACATTTCCACCGCGCGAGTCACTTTTTCGCCCACCACCGCGCCCATGGAGCCGCCGATAAATGCGAATTCCATCGAACAAATTATGACGGGACGCCCGCCGAGCAAACCTTCCGCCGTAATGATGGCGTCGGCTTTGCCCAGTTTGCGGCGCGCTTCTTTCAGGCGCGCGGCGTAGGGCCGCGTGTCCGTGAATTTCAGTGGATCACTCGATGCGAGCGCGGCGTCGTGCTCCACCCAGCGCGAATCGAGGAGCAGTTCCAGGCGTTGCGTGGCGCTCAACCGGAAATGATGCTGGCACTTCGGACAGATGCGCCAGTTGGCGTCCAGATCTTTCTTCCACACAATCGCCCGGCAATTCTCGCACTTGCTCCACAGCCCTTCGGTCTTTACGCGGCGCTCATCGGGCGGCGTAGGCTGGTCGATTCGTTTTTTTTCCCGCTTAAACCATGCCATTTTGATGGAATCCTAAAAGCACCACATAAGCAATTCTGAAATCGAGAAAGTGTAGCCCGCCATCGTAAAATCCCCGCCTCTGAAGAGGCGGGCTACAGATGGACGTTCGCGCCGGGAAATGCTGTAGCCCGGGTCTTCAGACCCGGGGCCTTTCTTCGGGCCTTCGACGCGGTCATCTCTGAAGCGTCTCGCGCCCTCATGGGTTGTTCACCGGTGTCTAACTCTACTTTACTTCCGCGGGAGTGGACGTCGCGGGTCCTTCGCCCACAATTTCCAGAACCGTGTCTTCATCCTTCGCCCCATCATAGTGAACCTGCTTGCCGATATGCTTGACAAAGCTGCCGGGCGGCACGGGCACGGTGCTGTCGGGATCGAATTTGGTGCCCGTTCCAACCCACCAGGTTCCGGAAATGACGTAGATAAACCGGTCGTTGGGATGGAAGTGCGGATGGCTCATGTGATGCGCGTGCCATTTCACGAGCTGAACGTACAGGCCCGGCATTTCCGGATTGCCCGCGAGAAGTGCCGAGCTCTCTCCCCTGGCCGTGTCATCCACCCAATTGATTTGATCCGGCAGTTGCAACTTGAGCGCCGCCGGATTGAGATCGGTGGCCCTGACAGTTCCGAGCGAAACCAGCAACGCGAATCCCGCTGCCATCGACGCATAGCGAAACAATTTTTGGTAGATAGACATGCCTGCCTCCTCGTCGCCGAATCTATCTTCGGTACTTTACGCCCGACCGCGATCACATGCAAACTTGGGGTATTTGTGGCGCAGTCTTCAGCCTGTGGGGTTATTCCGAGCAAGGACCAAAACCCACAGGCTGAAGCCTGCGCCACTTGAATCACAATTTTAAGAATTGGATGTGACTGGAAATTCCTGCGGTTGCAACACTTTTTTAGATTCGGCGATGCCGCGGTCAATCGTCGCCTGCCAGTCCGCATGCGGAATCGCGGAAGCTTGAGCGGTTTCGTACAGCCGCAACGCATCGGCAGGGCGATTCAGGCGCTTCAGATAAATGCGTCCCGCGGCCATTTGCGCCAGCAGCGATTGTTTTTCGGCGGGGTACGCTTTTGCGAGCTCGAGGTATTCGTCCGCGGCGTGCGAGACATCCGGCTGCGTCTCGAGTTGCCGGCAGAATTCCAGCCATAGAGGCGCCGGAAGTTTTTCTCCACCGGCATTTCTGAAATTCTGGCAGGTTTGCAACGCGCCTTCGTGGTCGTTGGCCTTGATTTCCAGCTGCAAAAGTTTCGCCAGCGCGTCGCGATGTGCGGGAAGATCGTTTTTTTGCCAGTAGATGCGCTGAAGCATCCGGTACGCGTCGATCGAGTCCGGCTTTTCCAGCAGCAATTTTTGCAGGTTTGCAGCGGCCGGATCGAGCTCCCCTTTCTCCATCTGTTCGCTGGCTTCTGCGAGCAACGGATGGCTGACCCATGAAATCTTTTCCTGAATCCCTTTTTCGGCGAGTTGCTCGAGGCCCGATTTCTGTACGCCGACTGCTATCAGCGCTCCAAATGCAAAGCCGCCGACGTGAGCCCAGTGCGCGACGCCGGACGACTGTACGGCGGAGCCGTATAGAATTTCCGTCACGAGCCACAAAGGCAGGAGCCAATACGCGGCCATTTTGAAGCGGTAGAATCGATAAAAAAGCAGCCAGCCCATCTCGATCTTTGTCGTCGGGAAGCGAACCAAGAACGCGCCCATCAATCCGGCGATGGCGCCCGAAGCCCCAATCGTCGGAGTAAAGCTTCCCACGTTCACCATGGCGTGCACCTGTAATGCCAGCACGCCCGCAATTAAATAAAACGCCGGGTAGATCATCCTGCCCCAGGTGTCTTCCAGAATCGCTCCCGCGAGCCACAAAAACCACATGTTGCCGATGATGTGCAGCCATCCGCCGTGCAGGAAATTCGCGGTGATCATGCTCAGCAGCGTGGGGTGCGCCGGAATGAATGCGTACTTGCCCAAGAGCGAAGCGGAGCTCATCTGCGCGTAGCTGTCGCCGAGTGAGTTCATTTCCTGCTGTAACGCTTCCGGGTCATCCTGCGTGCGCTTTTTAGCGTCCCAGAGGTCGTACACATCCCGGTTTGGATTTTGAGCTTCCTTCCACAAGGCAGCGTTTCTGGTTCGGATGGAGTTGATGAATTCCTGCGCCTTATCCGGGATTTTCAGCTCGGGATGCGCGGCTGCCAGCAACAACAGGTGGATCTTCACCTGGCCAAGTTCCGGTTCCTGCCTGTCGATGGTCCAATGAGTCCCAAGAAAAACGATGATGTTGAGCGCAATGATTCCAAACGTAATGAGCGGCCACCGTCGGCCCTGCATGCTTTCATGGCGAAGCGGGATTAACATCTTGCGTTCTCCATCCAGAGAGTTGCCAAGGCCGAATTCCGGCGGGGATTCCTACTCATAGTCTAAGAGAACGCGAGGATTCAGCAGCCGAAATTCGCGGGCAAGTTCGGGTATCAGTTACATACGGATTGGACACGCGCGAAGGTGGTTAGCGGACCCAGCGGACTTTTTCATCAGACCGTAAATCTAAGTAAATAAAGAGGATGGAGTAAGTCTCCGCTACTTTCAGCAAAATGCGGCCGCGGCCGAAGCGTTTACGCGAACACTTTCATACTAAATCGGATCACGAGGCGCATGGAGAGCTTACAGATTGCTTGTTGCTCGGGTAGCTACGGGGCGAGGCGGTTTATTATCCGGGGTTAGGCGGGTGGGAATAATTATTCAAAACCGAGGCCAGCAATAGCAGTCTCGCGCCAACTTGGCCAGACGAAGCCGGCGTCGCAGTGTGATCATGAAGCTTTGCGCCCGTGCGCACGGCTTTTCATTGCCGCCCGCAGCAGCATGTTAATCCGTGTCTGATAACCGCGGCCCTGGGCCTTCAGCCAGGCCAGAACGTCGGCATCGAGACGAATCGTGAGCGATTTCTTGATGGGCCGATAATATTTGCCGACGACAGCCCCGCTCCAGTCGAGAACTTCAGGCAAATCCGTCAAATCAATTTGGTCGTCGCGCAAGGCAGCGAGCGCCGCCAGCTCCTTCGTTTGCTTTTTAGAAGCCTTCTTCATAAATCTTCCTTTCGTGGGGAGTTGCTTTTCGAGCGGAAATAATCCGAATTACTTCCTCCCCTCTTTCCTCGTAATCGGCGTGAGCGACCAGGAGCACAGCCACGCCGACCGCAACTCCTAATGTTTGCCAACGCTCCTCGCCATCTTTGATCCTGTCGAAACGGCTGACGGCATGAGGGTCTTCAAACACCAGAGCCGCAGTCTCAAAACTGAGCTTGTGCTTGGCGAGATTTTGGCGGTTTTTCTTCCCATCCCAAACAAAACGCATACCTGTAACCACTGAAACGTACATACAGGGTAGTACATTTCTCGGCGGGAATGCAAGTAAAAGCGACGGAGGGGTCACGCCAAATCCATTTACCCAAATTGAAATATGGACCGTTAGGTTCCACGGAGTACTTCTGGTAAAATGGTGGCTGCAATGGGCTGTATCCCGAATTCAGGGAGCGGCACCGGAGGCGGTTATGAGCGTGGTTCCTTCTCCAGGCAACGGTAAGATTACCGTGCCGAGCATCCTCGAACGCAAGTCCGGGGTTTCCTCACAAAATTCTACAACACCAAAGATTACGTGCCTGACGGCGTACGACTATCCAACGGCGCGGCTTCTGGACGAAGCGGGCGTGGATGTATTGCTGGTCGGCGATTCGCTGGGGATGGTGGCGCTCGGATACGACAGCACGCTGCCGGTCACTATGGAAGAAATGCTGCACTGCACGCGGTCCGTACGGCGCGGCACACATCGTGCTTTGCTCGTGGCGGACATGCCGTACGGCAGCTATCACGATGACCCGGCGGAAGCGGTTCGCAACGCGGTTCGATTCGTGAAGGAAGCCGGCGCGGAGGCTGTCAAGCTCGAAGGCGGCGAGCGCCGCCTGGACCTGATCTCGCGCATCGTGGATGCCGAAATTCCCGTGATGGGGCATATCGGCCTCACGCCGCAATCGGTGAATGCTTTCGGCGGATTCCGCGTGCAGGGCAAGTCCGCCGAAGCGAGTGAGCAAATTTTGCGCGATGCGCGCGCCGTGGAAGCCGCCGGCGCATTTTCCGTCGTGCTCGAATCGATTCCCCGCGAGCTTGCGGCGCGCATCACCGCGGAGCTTCACATTCCCACGATTGGAATCGGAGCGGGGCCGGATTGCGACGGGCAGGTTCTCGTGATTCACGATCTGGTCGGATTGAGTTTTGGCCACAAGCCGAAATTCGCGCGGCGCTATGCCGACGTGGGAGAAATTATCTCGCGCGCGGCCTCGGAATATTGCCGGGACGTGCGAGAAGGATCTTTTCCTTCCGATGAAGAGTCGTACCATGCGCGCGCCGAGCACGCCGGCACGCTTCTTGCGCAGCGCAAATAAGCACGCATTTCAAATTCATGGTTTAGAATCCGTTGCGGAGGATTTTCGATGGTTACGTCTGAACTGCTGGGCTTCCTGTTCCAGTATAATGCCTGGGCCGATCGCCGCTTGCTCGATGCCTGCGCTTCGCTCACGAACGAACAATTCACGCGCAACCTCGGCTCGAGTTTCAGTTCCGTGCGCGACACGGTTACGCACCTGTACGGCGCCGAATGGGTGTGGAACGAGCGGTTCCAGGGGCGCTCGCCTTCCGCTCTTGTTTCCGGAGCCGGTTATCCCGATCTCGCCTCCATTCGCCCCAAGCTTGAAGAAATGGATCAGTACTACATTGACTTCGTCTCGAAGCTCACGCAGCAGGATTTGGACCGGGTCATTCGCTACAAGGGTTTTACCGGCGATGAATTCTCGAATCCGCTGTGGCAGAGCCTGCATCAGCTCACCAATCACGCCAGCTATCATCGCGGGCAAGTGGTCACCATGCTGCGGCAGCTTGGCGTGAAGCCGGTTTCCACGGATCTGATCATGTACTATCGCGAGCAAGCCGCGGCGGCGCGCGCGTGATTTAGGTAGCGCGGGCTTTAGCCTGCGGGGTTTCATTCTTGCTAGGCCAAACCCCGCAGGCTGAAGCCCGCGCCACTAAAAACCTTGGAAACGATCCACACCATCGAATGGATGAGGCAAGTAGCGCGCCAGGCTCGCGCCGAAGGCCGCTCCACCGGTTTCGTGCCGACCATGGGCGCGCTCCACGCGGGACATTTGTCGCTCGTGCGCGCCGCCCGCGCCGAGTCTCAACAGGTCATCGCTTCCATTTTCGTAAATCCCACCCAGTTTGCTCCCAACGAAGATTTTCAGAAATATCCGCGCACGTTCGAGGCGGATAGCAAAGAACTGGAGGACGCAGGGGTGGACTATTTATTCGCGCCCGAACCCGCGGAAATGTATCCGCAGGGATTTCGCACTTGGGTGAACGTGGAGGGCCTATCGGAGCGCCTCGACGGGCGATCGCGGCCCGGGCATTTTCGCGCCGTCGCGACGGTGGTTCTGAAGCTGCTCGAAATTGTTCAGCCGCAACGCGCGTTTTTCGGGCGGAAAGACACGCAGCAGGCGCGAATCATCCGGCAGATGGCGCGCGATTTGCACCTGGATTCGGAAATTGTGGTGTGCCCGATTATACGCGAGCCGGATGGTCTGGCGATGTCGTCGCGCAACGCCTACTTGAACCCCAAGGAGCGCCGCGCTGCCACGATTCTTTTCCGCGCACTGGACGGCGCGCGCATTTCGATCGCACGCGGAGAGCGCGATGCGCTGCGGCTCACGGCTGCGATGCGCGACATGATCAGTACCGAGCCGCTCGCCGAACTGGATTTTGCGGAACTGGTTGACGCGGAAACGCTGGAAGCGGTGACGCGGCTGCGCGGCGTGTGTCTCGCGTTGCTGGCCGTGCGAATTGGCACGACTCGCCTGGTGGACAATCTTCTGATCGAAGAACGCGAAGGAGAATTTCAAACGACGCTTTGACGGGTTTAGTGGCGCAGGCTTCAGCCTGTGGGTTTTGAATCCTGCAAGGCCGAAACCCCACAGGCTGAATCCTGCGCCACTCTTACTGAAGTCCCTTTAATGCTTCCACCAC
>PMOP01000172.1 GCA_003161495.1 Acidobacteriota bacterium
CCGATGAGTTCGCGGAGGGACTGCTGCGCGGCGTCATTGACGCGCTTCCGGGTATCGACGAGCGCATCGCTCGCAATGCCGCACATTGGCGATTGGAGCGAATGCCTGTCGTCGACCGGAACATTCTTCGCATTGCGGTTTATGAGATGCTGCGCACCGACACGCCGCCCGCGGTGATCATCGATGAAGCGCTGGAATTGGCGCGGAAGTTTTCAGGCGAGGAGTCGGTTCATTTTGTAAACGGAGTCCTGGACGCCGTGCGGCGCGAATTGCCGGCCGCAGCGATCGTAGCGCCTTCCGCTTGAAGACCTTTCAGAGCCGCGACCGCAGGCAGGGAGTGCTTATTTGACTTCGCTCATCAGCGCCGCAAGGTTGCCTTCGGAATCGTGGAAAAACGCCATCCAGAGGCATTAGTCCTGCATCCTGACGACTAACCGCGGTGGCGCGTCAAACTGAACGCCATGGCTCTTGAGAAGATCCACAGTGCCCTGGATGTCGGTGGTGTTGTAGTAGACGATTGAGCTGTAAGTGGCATCGCCCAGCGTCGAGGAACCCAGCATCAGACGCATTCCTCCGCAGTCGAAAAACGCCATCTCCGCTGTTTCCGAAAGAAGCCGCAGACCAAGCGCATCGCGATAAAAGCGGATCGCGCGCGGCAGTTGCTTCACGCTGATTGAAACCTGACCTATAGAGGAAACGCACGTAGCTGCTTGCGGACTCATTTCGGCGAGTATATCTTTTTCGAGGGCTTATGCGCTACAGTTTCGCGCGAAAATTTTCCGGCATCGGGATCCGCACATCGCGAATGCCGGCTGCCCTGTATGCGAGCAGCAGTGCTCCCACCGCAGGGCCGTGTTTGGGAGGTTTGCAAATGGTATTTTCCTCAAGGCTGACCACCGTGTGGAATCGTTCCAGCAGTATGGAGCTGTGGAAAACTCCGCCAACCCAGGCAACCTGCGGCGATTCGCCTTCGGCCCAAAGTTGGCGGCGCACCGAAGCGGCCAGCATCCCCAGTTCCCGTGCCGCGTTGTGCAGGACGCCAATCGCTACAGGGTCGCCGTCTTCCGCAATACGGTTCACAACTTTGGCCAGATCCGCGATGCGTTGTCGGGGCCAATCTGGAGTATAGAAAATGTGGAGCAGTTGATCCGCGTCCGGCGCTTGCGCAGCTTCGAGCAGCGCTGGCGTCAAAGCTGTCCTTCCGCCCCAGCCTTCGTGCTCACGCAGGACGGCGCGAAGGGCTTGCCGCACGATGTCGAATCCGCTTCCTTCGTCGCCAAACACGTAGCCCCAGCCACCGGCTCGGGCGGTTTCACCGCGCCCGTTCTGTGCGAAAGCAATGGACCCGGTACCGCTAATCACGACGATTCCCGGCTCGCCCGACGTGGCGCCGGCAAGCGCAATCGCCGCATCATGCGTGATCATCCAGTGTTCCGCATCGATCAGCTCATGAAGCAGAGCGGCTTTGTCGGCGGGTCCGCCGCTCATTCCGAAACAAGCCGCTTTAAAGTGATGCGTCCCGATTCCGGCACGCAGTTCGGCTTGCGAAATGCATTCCCGCATCACGCGCAGAAATTTTGTCCTGGCTTCGGCGGCGGCGACGTGATTGCATGGGCCCGCGCTGGCCCATCCGACGATCTTGCCGTGAACGTCGCCAATCACCGCGGTGGTACTCGATTGGCCGCCATCCACTCCCAAAAAATATTCGCTCATTGAATTGTGTAAAGGTTGTTGGCACGCGTTCGCCCAGCAACAAGCTGCACAAAAACCTGAGTATGTCACGCCCTGATTTTCGCGGGCTACACTGCATAGTGAGAGGGCCTGTGCGACACCATCCGATCATGGCCATCTGCGCGGTCTGGGCCGCCGGCGCACTCGGGCAAATTCCAAATGGGCCCGGCGGTACCCGCAACGGCACGCCACCGGAAATTGCTCTGCGCCCTGTGATCGGAGCGCCATACTCCGGTGAGGAAGTCGGCGAACATGTCCAGACTCAGGCCGATGGCACTCAGGTCACTTCCATATTGACTCCCACGAAGTTGTACCGCGATTCGGCTGGAAGGACGCGCAGGGAATGGCCGCTGGGTGGCAATGGGGCGCAAGTTGCAATCGAGATCACAGACCCGGTAGCGCAAGACAAGTACACTCTCGACACGGTGAATAAAGTGGCTCACCGGCAGCAGCTGGCGAGAAAACTCATAACAAGGACCGAGACCTCCGAAGAAGGTACCGTGCCGCGGACGACTACTGTCAAGCTCGGACACCGGACCATTGAAGGTGTGCTCACCGAAGGAACGCGACTTACGACAACGTGGCCCGCGATTTCCGTGGTTCGCGAAACATGGACGTCACCCGGTCTGCAGATCACTCTTATGGGCAAATCGACCGATCCGCGCAATGGAGAAGAGACATGGCGACTCAAAAACGTAGACCTCGGCGAGCCTCCCGCGAATCTCTTCAAGCCGCCTCGCGAATACAAAGTGGTCGACGAAACCGGCGAATTCACGATCACGAGGGGCGCTCGGCGTTAATTCTTATCTACCAGTTCACTCCGCGTTTGCGAAGCTCCCCTTCAATCTGAGCCGCCGACTGAAA
>PMOP01000264.1 GCA_003161495.1 Acidobacteriota bacterium
AAGAGGCGGGCTACAGCAAAATCGTCAACGCCACGGGGCTGGCCACAAAAATTCATCTCCATCCGACGCAAAGCCAACGGGGTCGACGGGGACCGGCACATCATTTCTCTTCAGGTAATGCCGGTAGCTCGACCATGGCCAATCCTCTTTCTTCTCGACTAAGCCCGCTTCGACCGGATTGCGGTGGATATATTCCAGCTTTCCCCAGAAATTCCGCACGCGCCGGATGATCGTATCGAAATACCGCTCCTGCCAAAATGTTCCATGGCCGCCTCGCGCCCGTAATATCTCGTATCCCGTTTTGCTTTTGAAATTGCGCATGATTTGAATGAGATCTTTGTTGTGCGGGTACAAGAGCAGGTGTACGTGCGTCGGCATCACGGCATATCCAAAAAGAAAAAACTCGCCGAGACTCCTTTGGCCCAAGAGCACGTTCAGAATCAGGTCACATTCGGTTGGAGTCAATGGTCTGGTGCCGGGTGCAAGATTAGTTGTGACAAAAAAGATGCGGTCACGATCTTCAATGCGCCGCAGACGTGTCATGATTCGTGCATTCTACACCATTTTAGAAAGGCGCAGCGATTTGCTGTAGCCCGCCTCTTCAGAGGCGGGGGTTTCCGCAGCCATTCCGGGCGGCCGCAAGCGCGGCAGTTTCCACAGAACCTGGAACGCTTTGTTGGGAGATGACAAATGAAGAATTTGAATTTTCTTGCGGCGGCATACATTGCGATCTGGCTCATCTTCTGCGGATACGTATTGTCCGTGGCGCGCCGCATGGCGAATCTCAAGGACGATATTCGCCGCCTGAAGCAAGACGGGAAGTAATGCGTTCCGCGGCGAGAACGTCACTATTTAAAATAATTGAAATGAAATGACGGAAAAGAAAAAACTCGGCGTTGTTCTCTTCCAATTGGGCGGCCCGGATTCTCCGGACGCCGTGGAACCATTTCTCTACAACCTGTTTTGCGATCCGGACATCATCGATTTTTTCGGCGCCTGGTTCGCGCGCCGTCCGCTGGCCCGCTACATCGCGCGAAATCGCGCCAGCGTCGTGCGCGAGCATTACAACGCCATCGGCGGACAATCTCCGATCCGCCTGCTCACCGAGCGCCAGGCGCGCGCGCTCGAAGCCGCGCTCTCGCCGCACTGCGACGCGAAATGTTTCATCGCCATGCGCTACTGGAATCCACTCTCCGCGGAAACGGCCGCCCAAGTGAACGCCTGGAACGCGCCGGACCTCGTGCTGCTGCCGATGTATCCGCAATACTCGTTCGCGACCACGTCGAGCAGCCTGAAGGAATGGAAGCGCGTGTTCCATCCGAACGGCAACGCTCCGCGGACGCACACGGTGGAAGCATTTTTCGACCATCCATTGTACGTGCAGTCGATCGCGGAAAAAATCGCGCTCTCGCTCACGCATTTCGACGATCCGGATCGCGCGCATATCGTCTTCAGCGCGCACGGATTGCCGCTCAGCCTGATCGAGCGCGGCGACCCCTACGCGCGCCAGGTGGCCGACACCGTGAAGCTTGTGATGCAGTGCGGCGCCTGGAAAAACGCGCACACGCTATGCTTTCAGAGCAAAGTCGGCCGCCGCAAATGGCTGTCGCCTTCGCTCACCGACACGGTCGAAAAGCTGGCCCGCGCTGGAGAAAAAAATCTGCTCGTCGTGCCGATCGCGTTCGTCACCGAACACATCGAAACGCTGCACGAAATCAACATCGATGCTCGCGAACAGGCGCACCAGCTGGGCGTCGAGCAATTTGAAATGATGCCCGCCGTGGGCGATTCGCCGACATTTATCTCCGCGCTCGTTGATGTTGTTCTCCGATCTTTGAGCAATAATTCCTAGTAGAAGTTCGAACGCGCAACCAAACGCCGCCAAATCCATCACAAAGCATATAAGGCGTCTGGCGCCAAAATGAACCGCGAAAACAAATCTACGGCAAAACCGGATTTCGCCTTGACAGGAAGGGGCTGGCGGAAATATAAGAGCTGTATCTAAAAGCTATTTGCTGGGATTTGGTTCATCTATAGTCTCGATTTATAAATGATATCGAGAGGTCTAATACTGAAATATGGCCGACCCTGTAGAAGGAAGTACCCCGGCTTCTCCAACAGTAAAAGCCGCAGCACCAGCAGCCAAACCGCCCGCAGCACCGAAGCCGGCGGCAAAACCTAAAGAGAGCGCGGACCCGCCGGATCCTCTGCGGAGGCGCGTCATTTGGGGCATGATCTACGGCTACTTGGGCATCAACCTGCTCATGTTCCTGCGGTTTTTCTTCCCGCGCGCGCTGTACGAACCCAACACGATTTTCAATATCGGTTACCCGGCGGATTTTTCATTAGGCATCGATCAACGTTTTCTGATGACCAATCGCGCCTGGGTCGTGCGCGAACCCGACCGCATCTTCGTGATCTTCGCACGCTGCACGCACCTCGGCTGCACTCCGGAATGGAAGCCGGCGGAGAATAAATTCAAGTGCCCGTGCCACGGCAGCGGATACGACAGCGAAGGCGTCAACTTTGAAGGGCCCGCGCCGCGGCCCATGGACCGCGCGCACATTGCCATGGACCCCACCGGAAAAATTATCGTGGATACAAGCAGGCTGTACATGGACGATCCGCGCGCCGGAACCAATCAGTTCAACGATGCCGGCGCGTATCTGCCGGTCTAGTAGGACGGGCTTCAGCCTGTCGGTTTTATTGGAACTACAAGCAAAACCAGACAGGCTGAAGCCTGTCCTACCGGATTCTCTCGAGGGGGCATAGGAATGGCCGAAGAAAACGGCGAAAAAAAGAGCACAGGGTTGCTCGACCGTGTCCGCCAGGACATCACGGACCTCAAGGATACGATCAAGGAAAAGGGCAAGGACGAGATCGAAGGCCTGAAAGAGCCTGAAAAAAGCCAGCTATTTCGATCCATCTTCCGCGTCAAGCACGATGAGACGCCGCGCAATCGCGCGCTCTCGGTCCTGTCCAACGTTTTCTTCCACCTGCATCCCGCGAAAGTAAATCGTGACGCCGTAAAATATAAATTTACCTGGGGCATGGGCGGCATCACTTTCTATCTTTTCATCGTCCTCACCTTTACCGGCGTGCTGCTGATGTTTTATTACCATCCGAGCAAGGTGCAGGCCTTCCGCGACATTCTGTATCTTGAGAACGACGTCCCATTTGGAAAGCTGCTGCGCAACATGCATCGCTGGGCCGCTCACTTGATGATCATTGCGGTGTGGCTGCATATGTTCCGCGTATTCCTCACAGGCTCCTACAAGCGCCCGCGCGAATTTAACTGGTGCATCGGCGTCCTGCTGATGGTGTTGACGCTGCTGCTTTCGTTTACCGGCTATCTATTGCCTGACGATCAACTGGGCTTCTGGGCCGTCACCGTCGGCACAAACATGGCCAGGGCCACGCCTTTGTTAGGAACGGAAGGGCCGTTCGGCGCAATGCTAGGCATGACGCCGTACAACGATGTGCGCTTTGCCTTGCTCGGCGGATCGATCGTCGATGCCAACGCGCTTTTGCGCGCCTACATCTGGCACTGCATCGCGATTCCACTGATCGCCAGCATTTTCATGGCGCTGCATTTCTGGCGCGTGCGCAAGGACGGCGGCATCTCCGGTCCCGCTCCGGTCATGCTCGAATCGGAAATCAAGGAAGAGAAGGGCCACCGGCCAGTCATTTTGCGGCCGAGCGGAATGGTGTAGCTATTTTTTGGGAGTTGGAATCGAACGACTGATTTTTTTGACAAACTAAAAGGCAGGGTTCGCCGATATGAACTGGCACCAGATTTGGGAGGTTGCATCCGCTCCGGATAACGTGCCGATCGTGGCGCTGCTATTCCTGGTCCCGTTTTACGTTTGGTACGCCTTCCGTCAGGCGCTCGAGAATGACCGGTTGATTGAAAAGCTCTCCGCCGATCCGGCGCTCGCGAAGACCGAATATCGCAAAGCCGAGCCGTGGAATCCGAAGTGGGAGCGCGAGGTTCACACCTGGCCGTACCTGATGCGCGTCGAACTCGTGGCCGCGGTCCTGGTGACGGCGCTGCTTATGGTGTGGTCCATCACGCTGAGCGCGCCGCTCGAAGAGCCGTCCAATCCGAACGTCACCATGAATCCCGCGAAGGCCCCGTGGTATTTCCTCGG
>PMOP01000097.1 GCA_003161495.1 Acidobacteriota bacterium
TTGCGAAACGCATCGGTCTCGCCGTGTGCGGATGGGTCGTTGTTTTGCACGCGGCGGTTATGGCCCTTGCCGATCAGCCGGCCGCTCTGATCGAAGATGGCTGCGCCAACGGGAATCCCGCCCTCGGCCAATCCTTGCTGCGCTTCCGACAGAGCAATCTCCAGCATGGATGCATACTCCGATTGTTTTTTCATTCTCCCTCGATGGATGGAATTAGGAAAAACGTAGCTTATGTAGCGCCCGCCTTCAGGCGGGCACTTCCGGTATGAGTGGCGCATGCTTTAGCTTGCGGGTTTGGCCCTGCTAGGCCTCAAACCCCGCAAGCTAAAGCATGCGCCACTCAAACCACGAAAAACTACGAGGCGCTTCCTCCCCTGGAGGCCACGGTATTTGGCGGCTGCGCTGGGCCGGAGCCGGACTGCGCCCTGGCGATGGCGGCGGCGATCTCGGCTAGATCGTCTTGCGTTAGCTGCAACGCTGCCGCCTGAATCCATCCGTCAACCTGCGCAGGGGTGCGCGCGCCCACGATTGCGCCGGTCAACCCAGGCCACGCGTGCGTCCAGGCGATTGCGACCGAGGAGACGGAAACGTTGTGGCGTGTGGCGATGGGCCGCAGCGCATCGCGCAGCGCTAGATTGCGGCTGAGTGCAGGTTCCTGAAATTCAGGGCCGCGCCGCCGCCAATCGTCGCTCGCCATTTTCGCGACGCGCTCCTTCGTAAATCCGTCCGTCAAAATTCCGGATTGCATCGGGCTGTAGCAAATCACGCCAGTGTTATTGCTCTTGCACCAGGGAAGGAGTTTCTCCGCAGCGGCGCGGCTGACCATTGAGAACAATGGCTGCAGGGAATCGACGTGGCGAATCGCTTCGCAGCGTTCGAGTAGCTCCACCGTGAAATTCGATACACCCGCGGCGCGCACTTTTCCTTCCTCGATCAGTTTCACCATGGAGCCCCAGGAATCTTCGACGGGCGTCCCGCTTTCATCCGGCCAGTGAAATTGGTAAAGATCGATTCGTTCGACGCCGAGCCGCCGCAGCGAGGCTTCACATTCCCGCCGAATCGTTTCCGGTTTGAGGATGCGCTTGGCTGCTTGCATGGGATTGTTCGCGTCCCAGGTGAGCCCGCACTTTGTAAAAACCAGCGGGCGCTCCGACGCCGGCAATTCCCGCAACAATTTTCCGACAACTTCCTCCGAATGCCCCAATCCGTAAACGGCGGCGGTATCGATCCAATTGACGCCCAATTCAATCGCATGCCGCATCGTGGCGATGGATTCGGCGTCGTCCTGCGGTCCCCAGCCGAATGCCCATCCGCCTCCCCCAATGGCCCATGAACCAAAACCCACGGTTGTGATATGAAATCCGCTTGAACCCAGCGGACGTGTTGGCAAACTCATGATGGCGCCTCCCAATCGAGCAACGGATGATGAAGGAGCGACGGCGCGCTCTCAGCACCAAATAGTTTAATCGCGATTGCGTCGGCGTTCCAGTCAAACGGATTGCGAGGGCGGCGACGAATCCGCGAATTTCTTGTCGACATCGAATGTGGCTACCGATAGACTTCGGCCGGTAACTCTGTGGTCCTCCGCTTTTCTCAGTGCGCTCTGTGTTAAGTTTTTAAAAGGCTTAACACAGAGCACACAGAGAAAAGCGGAGAAAACCGCACCGAGCGTTCCGGGCAACTAAAGGAGAGAAGATGCCGAATCGCAGAGATTTCATAAAGAGCGTCGTAGGCGCCTCCGCTGGCGTCGTTTTCACCGGATGCGCGGTCTGCGATGCGATGGCCGCGGCGCGCCCCGCGCAGGTGGGAAGCGGCGTGAAACACAAGCCCGCGATGGTAGGGAAGCGTCACGTGAAAACCGTGGACATTCATTGCCACGTGAGCGTGCCGGAAGCCACTGAACTGCTTAAGGGAACGAAGATTGAGAGGCGTCTCGGCGCGGGAATCGCGCTCGGCGGATACGACGATGCCGGCCTGACTCCCGCGCGGATTCAAATCATGGACGAAATGGGCATCGACGTCCAGGCCGTCAGCATCAACGCTTTCTGGTACTCCGCGGATCAGGATCTCGCGAGCAAGCTGATCGACCTGCAAAATCAAAAACTGGCGGAGATGTGCGCAGCACACCCGGACCGCTTCGTCGCATTCGCATCGGTGGCTTTGCAATTTCCTGAAATGGCCGCGCAGCAACTCGAAGATGGCATGAAAAAATACGGATTGCGCGGCGTGGCCATCGGCGGAAGTTGCCAGGGCAAGGAACTATCCGCGCCGGAGTTCGATCCCTTCTGGGCGAAAGCCGAAGAGTTGCAGGCCCTGATCTTTATTCATCCGCAGGATAGTCCCAACGCCACCGGAATCAAAAATCGCGTGCAGGGGAATGGAGTTCTCACTAACGTCATCGGGAATCCGCTGGAAACAACGATCTGCCTATCTCACTTGATCATGGAAGGAACGCTCGACAAATTTCCGAACTTGAAAATTTGCGCTGCGCATGGCGGCGGGTTTCTCCCCAGCTACGACGGCAGAATCGATCAGTCCTGCCGCGTCTTCCCGAAAGAATGCACCAAAAAAATCCTGAAGCAGCCTTCGGAATACTTGAAGCAAATTTACGTCGATACGATTGTCTTCAATCAGGAAGCTTTGCGTCATTTGATCGCCGTGGTCGGCGCGGGACAAATCGGCTTGGGCACCGACTACCCTTTTCCGTGGGCCTACACCCCCGTGGATGACGTGCTGTCGCAGCCAGGCCTGAGCGACGCCGAGCGTATAGCAATCCTGGGTGGAACCATGTGCAAGCTCCTGAAAATTCCGGCGTAGTAAGTAGGACGGGCTTCAGCCTGTCGATTTTCGTAAGTATAGGTACAACCCCAAACCCGACAGGCTAAAGCCCGTCCTACAAAAAGAATTCATCTGCGCCCGGAATCCCAAAACGCAATCAACTTTCTAACCAGCCCGTCGTCCAGCACAGCCCCATCCCCAGCCTCGCAATTTTCAGCCATGTGTTCCGGATTTCCAGTCCCCGGGATGACGCAAGTGACGGCCTTGTGAGCCAGCACAAACTTCAGCAGGACCTGTGACCACGTCTCGCATCCGGCTTCCCGCATCCAGGGCGGGACACTCTTCCCACGCAAAGTTTTGAATAAGCTTCCCTGTCCAAACGGCAAATTGACGAGAACCGCCATGCCGCGTTCCACCGCCAGCGGCAAAAGACGCCGCTCCGCTTCGCGATCGTCCAGCGAATAATTGAGCTGCACAAAGTCGAGCGTTTCCGCGCGCATGATTTTTTCCATCTCGCCGTACGCGCTTGAAGAATAATGTGTGATGCCGAGATACCGGATGCGCCCTTCTTCCTTCCAAGCCCGAAGCGTCGCGAGATGCGTGCGCCAATCGACCAGATTGTGAATCTGCATCAGGTCGATTCGCTCGCATCGCAATAATTTCATGGAGCGGTTCATCTGATCGATGCCCGCCGCGCGCCCCTCTGTCCAAACTTTCGTGGCAACGAACGCCTTCGAGCGCGCGTGCTGCGCCGCCAGGAGGTCACCGGCAACTTCTTCCGCGCGGCCGTACATGGGAGAGCTATCCAGGACTGACCCTCCGAACGAAAACAAGGCGCCGAGCGCTTCGCCGAGCGAGGCCCGCTCCTTGCGCCCGGACCCGACGTCGAACCCTTTGCACGTGCCGAGACCGATGGCGGGCAACGCCTCGCCGGTGGATGGAATCGTTCGGGTCAGCATTTGGCCGTCCAATATAATCCAAGTTGCCGGCGGAGCCCAGAGCAAGTTCCTCGACGCCAACACAGGCAAATGATTGGGTATAAAGGATTTGCGATTACACTGCTTCAGCCGTGTTTTTCTCTTGCGACGAATTCACGGCGGCCCCTCGCGAACCTTCCTTGACACTTCTTTGCGCGGGACAGTAAACTGCTTTTCCGAATCTTCAGGGGTCATAAACGATGCTTCTCTCGCGCGATTACGTTGGGTACATGGCCGGCGAAGTGGTAAAGAGGCTGCTCGCGGCCAAAATGATTGAGGCGCCGTCGGCGGCAACGCTCGCGCAGCGCGTGCGCGTTGCGATGCAGGACGAAATCAGCGTCGAGGACCGCCTGAACGAGGAAGTTCGTGAAATTCTCACCAAACATGCCGACGAAATGCGCCGGACCGGTGTTCAATATCAGGAAATGTACAAGAAAGTAAAAGGCGAACTTGCCCGGCAAAGAAAGCTGATCTTGCGTTGATGCGCAACGAAAGGGAAGTTCAATAACCCACTGATGCGACTTACCCGCGAAAAATCCATTCGCCTTTCCCACGTGATTACCGATCTTTTAGTTGCCAGCGACGATGTGGAATTCGTCGAGGACCGGGATACCATCCGCCAAAAAGCCTTGCAGATCCTGCAGGATCTGCTGAAGGAAGAAGAAGCGATGGACGCCGAAGTCCGCAAAAAAATCACCTCGCAGAAAAAAGAAATACTGGAAGGAAGCGAGGAATGGGAATTGCTCTACCGGAAATATTACGCGGAAGAAATGCGCCGCATGGGGATTGTCCACCAGCCAAGTTCGTCGTAGACACGACAAGTGGCACGGGCTTCAGCCTGCGGGTTTTGACTTCTGCGCAAGCCAAACCCCGCAGGCTGAAGCCCGCGCTACTACAATCCAAAACCAATTTTAAATTTAGTTGGGGGCAGTACCGTCGTCGGTGCGCTTCTTCAGCACCGGACGATCCGGATCGGAATCATCGCCGGAACCGGACCCAGACCCGGCCTGCGGCTGCTGAGTGCCGGTAGTATTCGCCGGCGGCTGCGTCTCGGTGCGCGTCCGCAAAGTCGGTTTGTCGCCGGCTGATTTCTTGTCGTCCAGCTTGTTCTTGTTTTCGATTCTGCGCAGCCGCGCTTTGACCAGATCAAACTCCGACGTGCTGACGATGTATTCATCGCGGGCCGGAAGAATAGTAGCGATTTCTTCCTGCGCCTTTTGTACGCGGTCTGGCGTCGGCGGATGCGTGGAGAAAATCTTCGGAATGCTCCCCGGATGTCGCCGTTCCTCCGCTTCGATCTTTTCAAAGAAACTCACGAACGCGTTCGGATCGTATCCGGATTTGTACATGTATTGCAGGCCGAGGAAGTCCGCTTCTTTTTCTGCATCGCGCGTAAATTTCAGATAGCTCATCGGAATGGCCAGATTCAGCCCTTCGTAAATGCCGTATCCCGCCATTCCATAGGGCGCAAGGATCATCACCGGTATGGTGGCCAGCTGCATCAGCTCGCCCTTGGTTGCGGTCTTGGTTCCATGGCGCGCGGCCACGTGTGCGATTTCATGCCCCATCACGCCCGCGAGCTCGGCTTCTTCATCGGCGCGCAGGATTAAACCGCTGTTGACGTAGAAAAATCCGCCGGGCAACGCAAACGCGTTGATTTCATCCGAGTCGATCACCTTGATGGTAAACGGCACCTTGGCGTCGGAATTCCGCACCAGATTTTGCCCTACGCGATTCACATATTCGGTGACCACAGGATCATTGATCATCTTGGCGGTTTTCTCGACTTCCATGGCCGCCTGTTTGCCGAGCGCGATCTCGCGCTGCAGGGAATACAAATTAATGCCCTTGCCGACGCCGCGATTTCCGATGGAATTAACGTCCTTGGAAGAGCCGGCCTTGACGCCCTTCATCGTTTCGTCTTCATCGGAAGCGGTCGTCTGGTCCTGCGTTTGGGGCTGTTGGCTCGCATCCGTCGCAGTGGGTTGCTGCTGGGATTGTGTTTGGGGGGGCTGGCTCGCATCGGTAGCAGCGGGTTGCTGCGGTGTCTGCGTTTGGGGGTTCTGCGCGCTAAACCCGGACGGAACGGCGAGTAGCAGACCAAAAATCGTACCGAAAATTCCATAGTAGAGGCGTCTCATCGCTCCTCCTCAAACCTTCTGTCNNNNGGTACAAATAGGTTTGCCGACCTGGCCTGGAAATCCGGGCGCGGCAGCCAATTGACACCCGTCCACGTTCTTACTACCCTCATAGTATGCCTATTGTGGATCAGCCCATCCGGATCGGACAGGTCTGGAAGAAATTAGGAACTTCGGAAACGTTCCTGGTGACCAAGATCTACAATGAGGCCCTGTCCACAATTGCCGTGCTGCGGCCTACCGGTGCGGCGACCGAATCCATGGTCCGGGTTCGGGTTGAGCGGCGCGGCGGTGGCCATATCCTGCCGGGCTACTCAATGGCTCAGGAAGACGGCCAATAGCGGTTTGCGGCGATGCGGCCGCCAGCGCCTGCTTAGACTGAGCGCACGGGTAGCTTGACGACGTCTTCTACCTGCATCACTTCCTTTACCAGAAACGGCTCCGCGTATTCTACCCCCGCCATTTGCCCGTAATACCGAGCGATCAGATTGACTTCATGGTGCAGGCGGTCCAGCGGAATATCCACTTTCGACTTCTTATCCTTGGCCTTTGGACTGAACTGCGAATGGTAGGCCAGGATGGCCTCATACCGGCGGTTGTAATGACGGGAAATGTCCACCACAAAAGTAGGCCGGACATCGCGGAAATAGACCGTGGAATAGAGTATCTTGAAGGGGCGAAATGCTTCGCCCTCAATCGGCAATTGCTTCAAACCGGCAAGGAAGCAGCCTTCATAACCGAGCCTTGCGGCAGTGTAATGGTCAGGGTGCCTCCCCTCCCAATAGGGAAGGATCACGGTGTGAGGCTGGAGGTCGCGAATTCGTCTCGCGACAGCTAGTTTCGTATCTTTCGTGACTTCCAGATGCGCGTCGGGCAGTCGCAGATTTTCGCGGTGTGCCACGCGCAAGATTCGAGCGGCCTTGGCGGATTCCTTCAATCGCGTTTCCGGCGTTCCCCGCGTTCCCATCTCGCCCGCGGTCAAATCCAGGATGCCCGTTTTGTAACCCTGTTCCGCGGCTTTCAATAGTGTGCCGCCACAAGTCAGCTCGACGTCATCCGGATGCGCCGCAATCGCCAGCAAGTCCAGTTTCATTGTCCCTCCTGAAGGTACGCGGAAACACGGAAGAGTAACACATCGCAAAAATTCTACTCATGTTTAGCCAAGGGTCGAGGGCTATGTTGAAGACGAAGACCGTCACATTCTTGCCTGATCAATGGGCGCTCGGGAGGCTGGCGATCGTCGCGCAATCCCTTATGTCCCAACTTTCCAAAATTTTCTTGGGCGCGCCTTGCTTGGCCACGTGGATCATAGCTAGGCCAATTTCTTCAGTTGTCAGGATATACCGCGGAAAGAGGCGGCGAAGCAGTGGAAGAACAGGTTTGCTCAGCGCGTAGCCGATACGGTATGCGGTTGTTCTTGAGCGCACACCGTGCACTGGCTCGATTATTCCTGGCCGGAACATGTAGGCCGCTTTGAAAGGCAGGCGTAGTATGGCGTTTTCCGTTTTACCTTTGATTCGCGCCCACATCATGCGCCCCTTTTCAGAGCTGTCCGTTCCGGCGCCGGAAACGTAAACAAACGTCATTGCTGGATTTACCCTCGACAGGGTATCCGCTGCTGCCAGAGTGAGGGTATAGGTCACGTTTTCGTATTGCTGTTCCGGCATGCCTGCGGACGATACTCCCAAGCAGAAGAAACAAGCATCGAAGCCCTTCAGGTCCGCTTCGATGTCGGAATAATGAAGCATGTCCGCATGAACAACCTCGCGCAACTTGGCATGGTGCGTTCCAGTGGATGACCGGCCAATGGTCAGGACCGCTTCGATCTCGGGGTCAAGAAGGCATTCCCGGAGGACGCCTTGGCCGACCATGCCTGTTGCTCCGAATATCATTATTTTCATATAGATAGCTGCCTTTCGCAGGCGGTAGCACGGGCTTCAGCCTGTGGGTTTTGATTCATTACGGGAGTCGGAAAACGCACAGGAGAAAGCCCGTATTACAGGATAACGACCGCGCCCCCTAGTATTCCAACATGTCCCTTTCAATTCAATTATTTTCGCAGTACCTGTTCTAAGCTGAACTCTTGCCTGTCCTTACGTACAATTGACGCCCTGGGACCCGCCGCCTAGCATTGTTTCAAGCAGGAACATCCTCCTCGAAAGAGGGATGCGGCAACTCCTGTGAGTCACTGAGGGGTCTCTGGAATGTCTGATTTTCGAGCCAAACGTGCCCCAATTGCTCCCGGGAGATCCATCCAACCCGTTGCAAATGCAAGGCCTCCCGCACCTTCCGGCCGTGAAAAGCGCCGGGGAGTGCGAGTAAATTCGCGGGTTCCCATTGCCGTGGAATGGGCCGCAGGTGGGCAATCGCTTCGCAAGGAAGCGCAAACTCGCGTCGTTGGTCCCTACGGCTGCATGCTCGTTTTGCCGATGAATTTGGAGGTCGAGCAAACGATCCAATTAACGAACATGGTAAACCGGCAGACGAATTCAGGCGTGATCGTATGGCGCGGCCAGGAACGCGCCGAGGGCTGGGAATTGGGAATTGAACTGATAAATCCGCAAATGGGGTTTTGGGGGCTCGACTTATGACACCAGTAAAAGAGCAATTGAATCGAGGCGCGGGTTTGCTGTCCGGTGAAGAGCGGCGGCGCAGCCAGCGCGTTATCATTCGCGTGCCGATCACGCTGGCCATGACGGAAAAGGGACAACCCGTGCAGATTACCGCTCACACGGTGGCGGTAAATATTCATGGGGCGATGGTCGTGTGCCCGCGGTCGCTCGATACTGAGACGAAGATAGAGCTTGTGAACGGGCGCACGCAGGAGAAGATTATCTCCCGCGTTACGCGCGCTCCCCGCGAAAGCGCCGAAGGTTACCTGATCCCTGTGGAGTTCACGACACCTTCGCCCAATTTCTGGCAGATCAGTTTTCCTCCGGCGAATTGGAAAGTTCCTGAAAATTAAAGAAACCTTTGCGCTGCGTGTTCGCGATTTCATTGAGTAGCACAGGCACTCTTGCCGGTGCGGTTTCGTAGGTTGAACAATAAAGCACCTTATTTAGCGGGGGATCACGAACCCCGCACAGGCAAGAGTGGCTGTGCTACATAAACCTTAACCCCGGCAAATCTTCGGGAAAACCCGGAACCAAATCCTGCATCCAACGAAATTGATAATGGGGCGGCAATTGTCCCGCAAAGAGTCGGAACAGCTTTTCAATACACCTTTCAGGATTTGCCGGGTCATTCTCCGGCTTCATCCTATAAGCTTGTTCAGAGGGAAAAGTGAATAACCAATTCGTTGAGAATTTGTACATCCATATGCGTGTGCTCCGCGGAAACTTTTTGCCGCCAGCGATCCGCGA
>PMOP01000301.1 GCA_003161495.1 Acidobacteriota bacterium
AACGTGACCTGCGCGCTTGAGCATCAAACTGCGTTTCAATTGCTGATCTCCACAATCCTCTCCGCGCAGTGCACCGACGAGCGCGTTAATCAGGTTACGAAAAAGCTTTTCGTGAAATACCGCACGCCAAGGGATTTCGCCTACGCGAATCCGGCGGAACTCGAGAAGGAAATCCGGCCCACTGGTTTTTTCCGGAACAAGACCAAGTCCCTCATGGGAGCGGGCAAGAAAATCGCGGAGGAGTTCGGCGGCGAAGTGCCGCGCACGATGGAGGAACTGCTGACCGTGCCGGGAGCGGCCCGAAAAACGGCGAACGTCGTTCTGGGCACGGCGTTCGGCATCGCCGTAGGCGTGGTGGTGGATACGCACGTGACGCGGCTCTCGAACCGGCTCGATCTTTCCCGTAACAGCGACCCGAAAAAAATCGAGCAGGACTTGATGCAAGTGATTCCGCCGGAAAAATGGATTTTATTTTCTCACCAGTTGATCTGGCACGGGCGCAAGGTTTGCCAGGCGCGCAAACCCCGCTGTGTCGAATGCAATCTGGAAACCATTTGTTACTCGAAAGACAAAACGGTTTGAGGGCTGTCCTTTTCGCGGCATCCGTTTGTGCGCATCGTGGACGCCTTTCGCGTGGTTCGTTATAGTCCAAATATGCAGCTATTGTCCGGGAAGGATGCAGCAAATCACATAACAGGAATTATCCACCCAAAATATCAAGTGCATGGATTCTCCGTGCATCTTACGGTGCGAAAAATCTATGCAATCGATCCAGTGGGAAAACTGGATTTCGGCGGCGGCGAATACGTTCCGGCGGGACGATTGCCGATTGCGCCGTGCCAACTTCGCCCGGAAGACAATTATCTCTGGTGGGAATTGGATAAAGACTGTTATTTCGTCGAGTGCAACGAAACGCTCAATCTTGCAGCGGACCAGGTCGCTCTAATCGAGCCCGAAGATCGTCTCTTGCGGGCGGGAGCGTGGCACGCGCCGATCTTCGTTCGTGGGCACGTGGACCCCGTGGAATTGTTGCTTACGGTCGGGGTCCTGCAATTGCGGGTGAAGGAGAACGCGCGCATTGCCCGCGTGCGTCTTTTCAGTATCGGCGAAATGATGAAATCCGCGGGAAGGCCACGCAAGAGCAGTTCCGCGAAACCCAAGGGATCAAAAGCCAAATAGACCGCAGTTTCAGACCATTATTCGCGCTATCGTGACGGGGCTTAGGTAGCTTGTGGGGTTTAATCCTTGCACGGCCAAAACCCCACAGGCTGAAGCCCGTGCTACTAGTTCAAGGATGATTATAGGCTGGGGTGGTACTTGCGGGCGGGATGTAGTCCTGGCCGTATTTATTTTTGTGTTCGAGCGTGAAGTTGGGATTCTCCAGGACGCGGACTGGTTCAAGAGTTCGAGTCGCGTCGGAAATCGTTATCGTTCGGCCCGCGGTCTTCAGATCTTCCGGCAGGCTGCGCTCATACCACACATTCAACTGGTAGCGTCCATCGGGGACATTCTGGATCGTTACGTGGCCATCTCGATCCGACGTGCCAAAGTAAGGAGTGTCGACGGCGATGACCGCGCCGCTCATTTCCGGGTGAATGTTGCAGAAGAGAAAACTCACGCCGGCACGATCGAAATGTACGGTCTTGCTGGACCCCGCCTCGTAAAATCCCAGGTCAAATCGTTTGCCGTCGAATAATGAGAACACATTGTGCAGGAAAGGATCTTTATTGGGAAATTGGACCGGCGTGCCCACCTGAATCACCAGGACGTGAGGATTGAAACTTTTATTGATCTGCGCAATCACCGGCTGGGGATGGCCCGAAGATGGAGGCAAGCCTTCCCCGGTTGCCGGTGCGAGAGGCGTCAGCCAAACCACGATGTTCGACGCGTCGGCGGCTTCCCTGGCCGCGGCAGACTTTTTCGACACCCGCGAATTCACGATTTCCATTTTGATCGTGACAGGCCGCCCCGCGGTTTGTGCAAGCAGTGCGCAAGCCCCGAAGCAAGCGAGCGCGAGAATCATGATTCGCCGAATTGGTCCAAACCGCCGCATCAGAATATGTACCCGAGACTCAGGTTGATGTGATTGGCGCTGAACGAGCCGCTGTCAAGCACCGACGAATTCAAGTAACGATATTCCGTGGAGAATAGAATATCCGACCGGATCTGGTATATGAAATTCACGAGCGGGCTTAGATTCCTCGTATAGGATCCGGGATAAATAGTGTTCGCATTGTACTGCCGCAATTCACCGGCGAACGGATTGTCAACGCCCAGCGCGCCGTTGATTTCAAAATTGGATTTTATCTTGAATTTCAATTGCGCCCATCCTCCCATCGAATCCAGGCCGTGAAACGTGGTGGCTGGGTCACTGAACGAACCGTTGAGCAGAACGCTTTGTCCAATCCCGCCGCCAAATCCGCCGAGGGCGCGGCCACGATAGAATGCGCCAGTAAGTTCAATTCGCTTTCCTAAGGGGACGGTTGCATCCACAGTTCCCGCCCAGCCATCGACGTTCCGGTCAAAGCCCCAGTTCTGGCGTCCATAGTATCCGCCGGCTCCCAGCGTGAAATCCTGGCCAAACATGCGATGACTCCAGGAGACGCGAGCGGCGTAGGCCGGCTGGCCCGATTGTTCTCCCCAGCTGGGATAGCGGTCAAATTGATCGGGAGGAGTATCACCTGTGAGATTATCCAGAATTCCTCCCTGGATGGAGAGGCTGGAAGCGTCGGATAAAACGATGCGGTGCTCGATCCGCACTTGCGGCGTCCAGGCCCACAAATTCCCCGCATAGGAAAGTTCCGGAATCGCAAGGGTCGCGAGCGATGTGGGAGTGAGGGGAGCGAAAAATAATCGGTCCTGGCCGGCGACGATGGAAGTATTGGTCCAATCCAGCCGCACGGTTGCGGTGCGCATGCGAACGAGGCCCATCCAAGCGCCGTTCGGAGCGTCTGGGAATCCCCCGGCGAAATCCAGATTCACGTCGGCGCTGGTGCGGGCGCCGGCAACATCCGGGCCGAACGCCTGCAGCCTGATTTGCGATTGGCGAAGCGTTCCTCCGAAAGCGCCCGGCGATGCATCCGGCTCGTTTGCCTGCTGCGATTCAGCAAGTTCGGGGAAGTCCATGTTGTTCACGGTGCCGCGATTCTCAAACAAATTCAGCAGAACAATGCCGGAGAGCCGCAGCCGGTACTTCGATCCGCTTTCGACTTTTGTCTGATACTGGTCGTTGATTTTGCCTTCCATGACCTGCTGGTCTTCTTCCAATTTTCCGATGCGATCCTCAGGCGTCTGTGGCTGCAACGCCTGCGCAGGCAAAGCCGATGCAGTTGGCCGCGTGTTTTCCTTCGTTGGTTGCGACGAGTATGGATTTATCGCGCCGTTTGGTGTCGTGACGCTTTGCTCTTTCACGAGGTCCAATTCTCGTCCCAGATCGCGCGCCTCCGCGCTCATGCGCTCTTGCTCCATGCGCAGTTCGCCGAGCTGTGAGTTAAGCGTCTGCACCTGGGATTGCAGTCCGCGAATCAAGTCGGAGAGCGCGCGGATTTCCTCAGGTGCTTCAGAAGGTGAGGAATCGGACGAAGCCGCGCCGCGGATTTCCTGTCCTCGCGCTGCCACCGAACACAAGGATAGAGCCCCGGCAAGCACAAAAAATCTCAGAGAGCGTTTCGGATTGCCCTTGCCCTGCATGTTTGCCTCCTGGAATGCCCCGATTTTAATGCCTCAAGGCGCAAAGCACGAGTGGAGGCACGAGGCATTTAGGTTACTTGGAGTTCGCTGCCCTCTTGCACCGTGGCAGCCAAAGGGCGCGACAGCGCCTCACGGACAATTTCGACCAGGGAAGCCGGAGAAAAAGGCTTTTGGAGAACGGGCGCTTCCGGAAATCCCTTGCTCATATCGCCCCTGGAAAATTCGGAATAGCCGGACATAAATGCGATGCGAATTTCCGGCCGGATTGCTTTCAATCGAGCCGCGAGATCTCCTCCATTCATTTTGGGCATAACCATGTCGCTCAAAAGGAGGTGAATCGTACCCGTATGGCGCCGAGCAACGTCCAGCGCGTCCAATCCACTCTCCGCTTCGAGTACTTTGTAGCCTTTGACGCGCAAGAATTGGCAAGCCAGTTCGCGCACGCCGGCCTCATCCTCGACAATAAGAACCGTCTCGCTCCCACCGGGAACGGCGGAGAGTTTTTCTTCCGGCTCGGAAATAGCCTGCTTGCCCGCAACTTGTGGAAGGTA
>PMOP01000285.1 GCA_003161495.1 Acidobacteriota bacterium
GAACAACCTGCGGCAAGGCCCGGCGCGCCGCCACCGCCGGCGCCGAGGCCTGCTCCCGGGCCCGCGACTCCGAATGAGCCGCCGAGAAAAGCGATCCAGCCCGAACAACCCGCGGCGAGACCAGCAACGCCGCCGCCCCCATCGTCGCCAAGGCCTGCTCCGGGGCCGGCAACTCCTGTTGAGCCGCCAAGAAAAGCGCCCCAACCGGTGGAACCTGCGCCTAAACCAAGCGTGCCTCCTGCCGCGCGGCCTGCTCCTGCACCGGCGCCTGCCGAGCGCAGGGCGCCGCCACCGGAACAGCCTGCGCGCTCACAGCCACCAAAGGCTGCGACGCCACCACCGCCTCCGCCAAAAGCGGCGCCCCCGAAACCCGAGGCGCGGCCGGCTAATCCGCCTCCGCCAGAAAAGGAACAGCAGCGTCCGGCGCCGGAAGCGAAGCCCAAGACGCCGCCACCTGCTCCGGCGGAAAGAAAAGAGCCGCCGCCTGACGAAAGGCGCAAGCCTGAAGAGCAATAGGTAGCAAGGCGTCAGAAATCGGATACAAGCGCGCGGCTCGCAAGTCATTATCTGTGACAGTGCGCCGCGCGCGGTAATCCTGTTGAGATTCGCTAACTGAGTAGCACAGGCACTCCTGCCTGTGCGGTTTTCGCAATTGTCGCTACATCTTTCCTTGCTGCTGCAGCCACAAAACCGCACTGGCAGGAGTGCCTGTGCTACATAAAAGCTCAATCCATCGCCCCGATGCCGGCGCCCTTCCCCATTTTGCCGATTGCGTTGCCTTTTGAACGTAAGGCTTTTTGACGCTATCCTAATAAGCTGCTTCCATCCATCCACGGATCATCTGCCGGAGGAACCTATGCCGAAATCTGGCCGCCGAGAATTCTTGAAGAATTCCATGGCTCTGGCGCTCGCGCCTGCCGCCGAAAATACTCTGCTCGCTCCCGGGCTGCTCGCCGATTCCGAGCGCGCCCAACAACAGCAACCGCGCGCGGAATTTTTTGAAGGTTTCCAGCGCGAGGAGATCAAAACCTCAGGCACGACGATCAACGCCGTTCACGGCGGCAACCGCAACGGGCCGCCTTTGTTGCTTCTGCACGGCATCCCGGAAACGCACGTGCTTTGGTGCAAGGTCGCGCCCGCATTGGCGCAGGATTATTTCCTGGTGATGCCGGATTTGCGCGGTTATGGCGACAGCGGCAAGCCGCCTGGTGGCGGGGATCACTTCGCCTACTCGAAGCGGGCCATGGCGCAGGACAATGTGGAAGTGATGAAGCACTTGGGGTTTGAAAAATTCGCGCTGGTGGGCCACGATCGCGGAGGCCGCGCCGCGCACCGGTTGGCGTTGGATCATCCGGAGGTTCTTACCAAACTCGTCATTCTCGACATTGTGCCCACCTATTTGCTGTATCAGGACATCACGCAGGAATTCGCCACGATTTTTTATCATTGGTTTCTACTCGTTCAGCCTCCTCCGTTTCCCGAGACGATGGTGGGCAACAGCGCCGAATATTTTCTGAAATGCACTCTGCTCTGGCTGGGAGGAAATAAGATCACCGACCCTCTCCCCGATTGGATCAGCCCCGAAGTATTTCAGGAATATTTCCGGACGTTTCGCAGCCCGGAAACGATCCATGCGATTTGCGAGGACTACCGCGCGGCGGCCTCCATCGATTTGGCGCACGACAAGGCGGACCTGGACAAGAAAATCCAGTGCCCGCTGCTGGTTCTGTGGTCCGAAAAGGGGCCGTTTCATCGCATGTACAACGTGTTGCAGACCTGGCGGGATCGCGCCGTCCAGGCGCAGGGCAAGGCTATGCCCACCGGGCATTTTCTTNNCAGGCTGAAGCCTGCGCCACTTGCCGCTCGCGCAAGGGCTTGCAAGCAGGCTCCTCGTGGTATAAAACTTCTTCCGTCCCACGACCGCATCAAAATTGTTTTGTTCGCGCCCTCGGGAAGAGGAAAATCCGTGATGCCTCGGCGCGGACGCGGCCGGATTCGAGAACTTTGTGGAGGATTTGTGAGCCAAACCGTCAGCACCGTGAACCGCCTGGAAAATGTTTCCAGCCAGAAAGCTTCCAACATCGTCATCGCGTACACGATTTTGCGCTTGTCCTTTGGCGCGAATATTCTTCTTCACGGCCTGAGCCGCATCCTCAATGGACGGCCCGCGTTCCTGGCCTATTTGAATCACTACTTTGAGCATGCTCATTTGATTTCACCGGGCATGCTGCCGGCGTTTGCCGCGGTGCTGCCATGGGTCGAAACGACGCTGGGCTTGCTCTTGATGCTGGGCCTGTTTTCGCGGTTTACATTAATTGCGGGCGCTCTGGTCATGACCGGCCTGGTGATCGGCACGAACCTGGCGCAGGACTGGCTGGTCTCCGGGCTGCAGCTACCTTATTGCTTTATTTATTATTACTTGCTTATTCATCTAGAACAAAACCAGGTTTCCCTGGATGCCTGGATGGGAATCGGCAGCCGGTAAAGAGTGCGCAGTTCTCCTGCACGCCCCGAACGCTTGTAATCGTTTGCGCGATTTCCGTTTTAGTAGCACGGGCTTCAGCCTTTGGGGTTTGACCTTGCAAGGCCTAAACCCCACAGGCTGAAGCCCGTGCTACTCGATCCGCAAAACCGTCTGGCAGCGAATAAATCATCTATTGCTCTGCGAGAAACTCGTTCCGGCAGCGTGGTTTGCCGGGTATGGAGGGGCGTGTTAAATTTTTAAGCTGGGTGAAATTCTAACGATTCTTTCATGCCGATTCAGAGACCACCACTCGCGCCTCGTCAAAAGACCTCATCGGTAGAGATCTATTGGAAAGCTGTTACCTACCGGACTGTTTCCGTGTATGCGTTCCTGCTTTTCGCAGTGGTGTTGGCTGTCTTGTATATGATGTATCCCGAAACGTATAGCGGGGCGATGAGCAAAGTTTCAGAAGTGATTGGCGCCCATACGGCCCCAACCGCGGAGCTGACCGCCAAGCAGGCGAAATTCGTGAATTTGGATGGCCGCGTGCAAGTGAAGAAAGTGAATTCCGTGCAGTGGGTTACGGCGGATTACCGCATGGCGCTCGACAAGGGCGACCTGGTTCAGACAGGCGGAGACGGCGCGGCGCGCGTCACCTTTGCCGACGGCACAACGTACACCGTGCAGTCCGACACGCTCGTCACGGTCGAGGAAAATTCGGTCGGGCGGGACAGCGAAACGCGCGTGGCCATGCACATCAATTCCGGCGCGGTGGACCTGGCCACCGGCACCTGGGACTCACCGAAATCCAAGGCCGAGGTTTCCTTTTCGAATGCAGTGGCTTCGGTCCAGCAGAACAGCCGTGCGGCCGTGCGCAGCGATCCGAAGACGAACGAAGGGGAAATTACAGTTTCCTCCGGAACCGCTGAACTTTCCACCAGCGATGGCCGCCAGCACGTCGAAATTGGCAGATGGGAGCGCGTCACCGTCCCGACCAGCGGAGGAACCGTCGTCAAGTCCAATGTCCTTGCGCCTCCCGACCTTGCTCAGCCTATGAATCTGCAGCCCCTGATCGTACCGGACCCCAAGCGCGCGCCGGTGCGATTTGAATGGAAACCCGTGCCGGAAGCGGTCACCTACGAATTGCGTGTGAGCACTACCTCCATGTTTTCGCGGATTGTGGAAGACCGCAAACTGACGGGCACGTCCGTGGAGATCACGGGTCTGGACCAGGGCGACTACTTTTGGGATGTCCTGGCCACGGATGAGGAGAAGCGCGTGAGCGCTCCGAGCGATACCTTCAAGTTTACGCTCGCGACACAAGGCAAGGGACAAGAGATGATGCTGGAAGTCGGAAGCACCGAGTTGCATGGTAACGTGGTGGAGATCACCGGGCGGACCGAACCGGGCGCGGCGCTCATTATCAACGGCGAGCAGGTCGCGGACATTCGAGGCGACGGCGCGTTCAAATATTTTACGTCCCCGTTGACGCGGGGCAGCCAGACCATCGTCCTGACCGGACAGAACCGGCGGGGCGGCACGGCGATCAAACGCATCGAGATTATGATTCCATAACGGGGCGGCAGGTGCTGTTTCCACTTTCACACGGAACGCCACAGACGCAACGGAATGTAGTACGAAAATAATTTTTGGCACGGGCAGCCGGGCGGGAATCCGCCTGAAGCGGCATCCAGCAGCCGCTCGAGCAGCCCGGCACTGAGGGAACTATGTTCAACAACGGGTACAACCTTCGCTCGGTCTTTAGTTTGTTTTCTTCCGACCTGGCGATTGATCTGGGCACGGCCAACACTCTGGTGTATGCCAAGGGCAAAGGCATCGTGGTAAACGAGCCTTCCATCGTGGCGATTAACAAGAACAGCGGAGAAGTGGTGGCCGTGGGCAAGGAAGCCAAGGACATGCTGGGCCGTACGCCGGGCAATGTGGTGGCCATCAAGCCGATGAAGGACGGCGTCATCGCCGATTTCAAGGTGACCGAAAAAATGCTCACCTACTTCATCCAGAAGGCGCATAACCGGCGCATGCTGGTGCATCCGCGCATCGTGATCGGGGTGCCGAGCGAAATTACGCCGGTGGAAAAGCGCGCGGTGCAGGACTCGGCCTATCGAGCGCGCGCGAGCGAAGTGTACCTGGTGGAGCAGGCCATGGCGGCCGCGATCGGCGCGGGCCTGCCGATTGAAGAGCCTTCCGGAAACATGGTGGTGGACATCGGCGGAGGCACGACCGACATCGCCGTTATTTCCATGAGCGGCATTGTGTATTCGCGTTCGGTGCGCGTCGCGGGAAATGAAATGGACGAAGCCGTGATGCAGTACCTGAAGCGCAAGTACAACCTGCTGGTGGGCGAGCGCACGGCAGAGCAGATCAAGATGGAAATCGGGTCGGCGTATCCGCTGGAAAAGCCGCTGACCATGGAAGTGAAGGGGCGCAACCTGATCGAAGGCGTGCCGCGAACTGTCACTATTGATGACAGTGAAATTCGCGAAGCGCTTTCCGAATGCGTCGCCACAATTCTGAATGCCTGCCGCGTGGCGCTGGAGCGCACGCCGCCCGAGCTTTCCGCCGATATCAGCGACCGCGGCATCGTGCTCACCGGCGGAGGCGCGCTGCTCAAGAATCTGGACAAGCGCATCCGCGAGGAAACCGGCTTGCCGGTATCGATTGCCGACGATCCGCTGGCGTCCGTGGTGCTGGGCACCGGCAAAATGCTGAGCGATTTCCGGTTGCTGCGTCTGGTCTCGATTGATTGAGCGGGATGTTCCGCGGATTCAAATCAGGATGTCGCCGGCAGCGGTAATCCTTCTTGAAAGTTGACAGCGTTTTCCAATGATAGCAACTCGCTCACGGCATAGTTCTCTGACGTTGCTTGCGGGCGTCATCGTCGCGCAAGTGCTGCTGCTGGCCGTGCAGATCAAACGCGAGCGGCAAGTGCGGCTGATACGCGTGTGGGCGGTGGAGCTGATTTCGCCGCTGCAGCGCCTGGGTTCCTGGACGGTCCAGGGCGCCGAGCACAGCTGGGGCGGATACATCGGCCTGCGCAGCGCGCAGAAAGAAAACGATGCGATGCACTCGGAGATGGACCGCCTGAAAGTACGCAATGCCGAACTAGAGGGCCGCGCCCTCGAAGCTGACCGGCTGTCCGCGCTGCTCAATTTCCGCGGCGCTCATTCCGAAACTCCCATGATGGCCGCCCAGGTGATCGGCGGGAGCCCGGATTCCGGAAGTCTGGTCGTAAATATTGACCGTGGTTCGCGCGACGGCATTCGGCGCGACATGGGAGTGATCACGCCGGACGGCGTGGTCGGAAAAATTCTCGCGGTCTATCCCGACATTTCGCAGGTCCTCCTGCTGGGCGATAAAGAGAGCGGCGTGGGCGCGTTGCTGGCGGATACGCGAACGCAAGGGCCCGTCAAGGGAACAGGCGAGCCGCTGCTTTCGCTTGACTACATCAGCAGCGACGAAAAAGTTACGGTGGGAGAAGGGGTGCTGACTTCCGGGCAGGATCGCATCTTCCCAAAAGATCTTCCGGTGGGCAAGGTCGTGGACTTTTCCTCGGACCCCAAGTCGCCGTTCATGAAAATTCGCGTAAAGCCGGCTGCCCATCTGGACCGTCTCGAAGAAGTTCTGATCCTGGAGACCAGGCAGGATATGAATTTGAAGAAGTCGCCGGACGCCGATACCACACCGGTCGGTTCTCCGGCCGCGCCAAAATCAGCCGTGGGGCCGGCGCCGGCGAAAAAACCGGCGAACATAAACTGATGCCATCCTTGAAAATTGGGCGAAAGAAAAAGTAAATGGACAGCACTGAAGTTTACATCGGGCCCGAGCCGCATATAGAAGTGCACAAGTATTACGCCGGCGTCGTGCCGCTGGTCGTGCTGCTGGCGCTGGTGCTGCAGGCATTTTTTCCCGTTTACATTCGATCGGCCAATTATCTGGAATTGCCTTTGCTGGTGACTCTTTATTTCGCGCTGAGCAAGCGCAATCCGTCATCCGGTTTGCTGCTGGGCATGGTGGTGGGGCTGCTGCAGGATAGTTTGAGCCGCACGCCGCTGGGACTTTACGGGATCGCGAAAACGCTGGTGGGTTATCTGGG
>PMOP01000125.1 GCA_003161495.1 Acidobacteriota bacterium
ATTTCCCCCTACGGACTTTCCAAGCAAGTGGGCGAAGCCTATGGCCGCGTGTTTCAAGAGTTGTACGGGCTTGAGTTTGTCTCGCTGCGTTATTTCAATGTGTTCGGTCCCCGGCAAGATCCCGGTTCCGCCTACTCCGGCGTCCTGTCGCTGTTTAACGCGGCCCTGCTTGCGGGAACGCAGCCTACTGTTTACGGCGACGGCGAGCAATCGCGCGATTTTGTGTACGTCGAAAATGTGGTGGAATCGAATTTGCTCGCCGCAGAGTCAAAAAATGCGCCGGGCCAGGCCATCAACGTGGGCACCGGAAATCGATACACACTGAATCAAACGCTCGCCCTCCTTGAAAAAATTTCAGGCTATCCTGCCCGCGCAAAATACGCCGCGCCACGTGAAGGAGACATCCGCGATTCGCAAGCGGACATCACCGTCGCACAGAATGCGCTTAGTTATATTCCGCGCATTGGATTTGAAGAAGGGCTAAAGCGTACTTGGGATTGGTTCTCGGCCGGCCGGAACGCGTCGGCCCCAGTTTAAATTGAGTCTTTGACGTTCGCGTGTTAACCTCTGCGACGCTCTATCGGAGATATATTACAGGGGCGCTCCTTTGCGTATCCGGGTCCAAAAGATCGTTCTCCCGTCGCTCGTATGGATTGCTCTTGCCGCAACCGGAGTGCACTCTCAACAGAATTGCCCCCCACCTCCTGTTGCTCCCATTGACAGCAGTGAATCGAATTTATTTTCGCGCCAGCAAGAAGTAGAACTCGGCGAAATTATCGGCCAGCAGGTCGCGCAGGAAGGCCGTGTGATCGAGGACGACGCGCTGACATCGCGCCTGACGCTCGTCGGGGGCCGGCTTGCCAAGGCAGTAGGAACCGCACCGTTTCCGCTACGTTTTTTCTTATACGATCAGCCGATCGCTAATGCGTTCAGCATTCCTGGCGGACGAATTTACGTGTCCCGCAAAATCGTGGCTCTGCTTCGTAATGACGATGAATTGGCCGGGCTGCTCGGCCACGAAATCGGTCACGAGTTCGCGGGCCATCCGGGGTTTGATTTGAGTCGCAAATTTCGCCAGGCGCTCGGCGTAACCGCGTTTACTGACCGCGCCGACATGGGGCAGGAATATTTCGATCTGATGGAAGCGGTCCGAAGAAAGAGCAATGCATTTCAAGTGTCTCTGAAACAGGAAGAGACGGAGCAACGGCAGGCGGACGCGATTGCTCTGTATGCGGCCGCAGCGGCAGGATATGACCCACAAGCCATGGTGAACTTCTGGGACCGGTTCTCGGAGGCGCATGGAAACACTGGCACTTGGCTCTCGGACCTGTTTGGTGCGACACGCCCCGAAGCCCGCCGTTTGCGCGAGATGCTTAAGGACCAGGCCGACCGGCCTGCCATTTGTGCCGCGCCTCGAACTGTTGTTTCCGACGAGGAATTTCGCGCCTGGCAGGCCAGCGTCATTGGCTATGCAGGACTGGGCCATCAGGAATCAGTGCATGGCGTTTTGTTACGCCGGACTCTGACGCCTCCGCTGCCGAATACCCTGAATCGTATTCGCTTCAGTCCGGATGGAAAGTATTTGCTGGCGCAGGACGAAGCCAGTATTTTCGTGCTCTCACGCCAGCCCTTTGAATTTCTTTTCCGCATCGATGCTCCCAGTGCCTTACCTGCCCGCTTTTCTCCCGATTCTCAAAGCATCGCTTTTAACACCAAGGGGCTGCGCGTCGAGACCTGGAACGTAGCAGCGAGAGAAAGGTCGTCCGTTTACGAGATTACGTTGCCGGAACGCCATCGGTGCCTTCAATCGGAAGTCTCCGACGACGGAAAGTACGTCGCCTGCATCGGCGAATCTTTCAATTTGATGGTTTACGCGATAGAAGCCGGCGCGCTGGTTTATGAGAAAAAGGATTTTTACCGGGCGAGGAACATCGCGACATTAGCGAATCTACTGATGGGACAGCTCGGCCTCAATTCCCCATTTCGCTTTGCCGCCGTCCACTTCTCCCCCGATGGAAAATATTTGCTGGCTGGGACGCGGGATGGCAACGTGGAAGCCGTGGAATTGGAGCACTATTCGAACGTCCCGCTGCCAGGGGAAATCAAGAAATTGCTGGGGATCGATTTTACCTTTCTTGGAGCAGATCGCCTGGCCGGGGTCAATGCCGAAAAGCCGGATGATTCAGCCGTGGTGCGATTCCCAAGCGGCGAACATCTCAACCGTTTGTTGTTGGGGAATCAAACTATCGAGGGCGTAACACGCGGAGATTACTTGCTGCTGACTCCGGTCAAAGACTATGCAGCCGGCATCGTGGATATAAAAGCGAACAAGGTTCTTACCTCAAGCGATAACACGGCGCTGGATATTTACGACGATACGCTTGCCGCGGAAACGCCGGCCGGCATGGTGGGATTGTATGCTGTCGATGGAGGAAAGTTCCTGGCCAGCGCCCTACTCCCTCAAGGGCCGCTCGGTCCCCTCAAGGCCTTCGAACTTTCCAAGGATCTCTCCTACCTTGCCCTTTCGGGATCGGAGCGCGGCGGCGTCTGGGATCTGAAGTCAAACAAAAGGATCTATTTTGTGCGCGGATTTCATGGGGGTTATTTCGCGGACGATGCATCGCTGTACGTCGATTTTGACAAAATGAATGCGACAGAACGTTCCATTGCCAAAATGGACCTCCAAGCTCGGCAGATGGCCGCCATTCATCCTGTCGCTGCACAAACGAATTGGCAGGCGGGCCCCTACCTTGTGGCGATTGCTCCTATTGAGCCGGGAAAAATTTCGAGCGATCGTTACACGATCGAGGTGCGCGATACGCGCACGAATGCGGTGTTATGGAATCGCGCTATCCGTGGCCAGGTTCCACTATCCAATACGAATGGGGATACAGGTACGATGATGCTGGGATGGCGGCTTTCCGACCCGGAAGCGAAGATTGAAATCATGAGAGACCCGAAGCTTGCCGCGCGCTATGGGTCGGTCAACATGCAAGAAGCTAATTACTTTATGGAGGCGATCAATGCGACGACGGGACAAACGGAGGGGGGATGTATCGTAGATACGGGCAATGGTGCGTTCCGAATCGAGCGCGTCGATGGAACAGCTGATCGCGCAATTGTCATCGATTCGAAGGACAGAATCCTCGTTTACTCCCTTTCCTCCTGTGAGATTCTCGGTCGAACGTTTGGGAGAAAACCCGCCATTTCGTCGGCTACTTCGCTGCTGGCATTCGAAAGCGAGCCTGGAAAATTGTCAGTCTTGGACCTGGCGACGCTGAAAAAACGCGACGAATTCAGCTTCTTTAGTCCGATTGCGACTGCCAAATTTGACGCCAGCGGGGGCGCGGCTTTTTGTTTTGACCGCCGATCAGACTGCGTTTGTGCTGGACGTAGGCGCCGCGGCTCGCGGTGCGGAGAACTCTCTTAACGCGGGCCCTTGACCGATTTGCCGATCAGATGCGGCAATAATTCGGCAAGATTATCCACGACCACATCCGGCGGATATTCCGTGAAGCGGTGGCTGCCGAACCCGTAGGTCACGCCGCAAACCCACGTGCCGGAATTGCGCGCCGTTTGGACATCCACTTCGGAATCGCCGACAATCATTACTTGAGATGGCGCTGCGCCGAATTCGCGCAGGATCGATTCGACGCCCATGGGGTCCGGCTTCTTGCGCTCGAAGCTGTTGCCGCCATACACAAATCGAAAGTGGCCGGCCACGCCCAGTTCCTGAATAATGCTGCGGCTGACGCGCACCGGTTTATTGGTGTAGACCGCCATGGGCATGCCTTTCAGCAGGTCGAGCGTTTCGCGGACGCCGGGATACAGCACGGTGTTGTCGAGCTTGTGCGCGGAATAATACTTGATGAAAAATTCCAGGCCGAGCATGCAATCTTCTTCGGACGCGGCGCTGCCCAAGGCTCGCGCAATCAGAGCGGGAGCGCCCCGGCCCACGTAACTGAAAATCTGCTCATGGGGCAAGGGAGGGCGGCCTAGTTCCGCGAGGGTGGCGTTGACGGAAAGGGCCAGGTCGAGTTTGGAATCGATTAATGTGCCGTCCAGATCGAAGATCAGTGCGCGCACTTCGGAAAATCGAGTGATGGGGTCCCCCATGAACCTTTTGTCGTAGCCCGTTGCCTGGCAATCAGCGCTCTTTATGCTTGGTGCGGAGCGCTTGCCGTGGCGTTGTCGTTCGGCCCAATTTTGCAGCCACAAAAGAAGACAGGCTGAAGCCT
>PMOP01000391.1 GCA_003161495.1 Acidobacteriota bacterium
ATGGCGCGGTCCAGCAGCGCGCGATTTTTCGAGAACGGCAAGAGAAGATGCGCTTCGGAAGAAAACGATACGACGGCGATTTCGTCCGAGGGAGATAGATTTCCAGTGAGTGCGCGCGCCGCGCCGCGCATTTCCGCCAGCTCGTGAAAAATGCTGGGGCTCGCGTCAATCACCAGAGCGATGCTGGCCGGAGTCGACGAAGCATCGAACGAAGCGATTTCCTGCGCGGCGCCGTCTTCAAATAAACGAAAATCTTTTTGATCGAGGCCGCGCACCTGCGTCCCATCAGGCGCCGCAACCGTGCAGGGCACTTGTACGAGCGTGACGCGTGAACGGATCGCGCCATCGGGCGGCGCGGCAGATGAATCCTTTGTTGTTGCGCGCAATTCGCCCGAAGCAGGATCGCGCTCGAGCGGCATGCCGCGCCCGAGTGGAATCGGCCGCGGCAATTTTTGCGAATTTGCAGGCGAAGTTCCCTGTTGCGGTGCGGTGGCTGGTCGCACGTGGATAGCGCTCAGCAGGATCAAAGCGGCAAGAGGGAAAGCGACGGCGCGTCGAAAAAAATGGATCACGCTTTAAGTATGCCAGATGATTTTGGTAGCGCGGGCTTCAGCCTGTGGGTTTTGGTTGCCGTCAGGATTAGCCCCTGTCAGGACTAACCCCCGCAGGCTAAAGCCCGCGCTACTGAATATCTACAAATCGAAATCGCGAAGCGGTTTTTCAACCGGCTGGTCCTTGGCTTTCTTGAGGGCTTCCTCGAACTTGCGGTTGAGGACATCTTCTTTTTTGCTTTCGGCTTCCCAGGAATCGCGGAATTTATCCTCGCGCTTCTGGGCCTGATCGGAGAGGATGCGCGCCGCGTCGCTGATATCAACATCGGGCGCGGCTTTAACATGCCTCGTGTGCGCAAGCACTACGGCGAGGTCGGTATCCACTGTGAGCTTGGACTCGCAGCAAGGGCACGTCACTTCGATCGTCGGCGATGGCTTCTTCGGCATAGGAGTAGTTTACGCCAAAATCGCGTAAGTGGCGCGGGCTTCAGCCTGCGGGGGTTAGTACTCGCAAATATTAAAACCCACAAGCTGAATCATGCTCCACTGTACTTCATCACTTGATTTTCAGGCAGCGACGGCTGCAAAATCCGTGCATGGCACTGGAATTCACCACATCTTGTTTGAAGGATTCGGTCGACCTCCTTCGTTTTTACAAGCGCCTCGGTGACCGCGCGATGGCGCAAGTATCCGACGAAGCGCTTTTCGTCTCCATCGACGCCGAATCGAATTCCATCGCCATCATCGTCAAGCATCTCGCCGGAAACATGCGCTCGCGCTGGACCGATTTCCTCACGAGCGACGGCGAAAAACCCGATCGCGATCGCGATTCGGAATTTGAAGCCCCGCCGAAAACGCGCGCCGAAGTTTTGGCGCTCTGGGAATCGGGCTGGCAACTTGCGTTTGACGCGCTGGCTCCGCTGACGGACGCCGATCTTTCCCGCACCGCCTATATCCGCACCGAACCGCATTCCGTCATGCAAACCATACACCGCCAGCTCGCGCATTACTCCTACCACATTGGACAAATTGTGTTTCTCTCCAAACACTTTGCCGGTCCGAATTGGAATGCCTTGACGATCCCTCGCCGCAAATCCGCGGAGTTCAACGCCAAGGTTGCTTCCGGGAAAGCCTCTCAGCGCTGAAGTAGCACAGGCACTCCTGCCTGTGCGGTTTTCTATACTCTTGAGCATCGGCAAATTACCGCCGGCTGAAGAATTCTCGAGTCACCCATGCCTGTTTGCCTCATGCAAGCGCAGCAAACCCCGCACAGGCAGGAGTGCCTGTGCTACGAAAACATTTCGTCGTACAATGTTTCGTGATTGGGTGTTTCTGCGGCTCTCGGGGAGGCAATTCCATCATGGGATGTGAATGCGGTTTCACGCGGCGGGACGTGCTGCGGGCAGGGTCTCTCGCGGCGGCAGGGCTGCTCACTGGCTCTCGGTTCGGCGCTCAAAACAAAAAGGGCATGCGCATTGACATCCACGCGCACCTTTGGACGGACGACTATCTCGACCTGTGCCAGAGCTATGGAAACGTGGATACCGGCACGCAGCGCAACAAAGGCGCGGGCATGGGCGCGGCGGAAATGGACAAGCGCTTTGCCCTGATGGAAGCGAACGGCGTCGAGATGCAGATTCTTGATATTTGCCCGCAAGCGCCGCACTTTGAAAATAAAGAGCACGCCGTGAACGCCGCGCGAAAAGCGAATGACCTGTATGCGGAAGCCGTGAGCCGCTGGCCGAAAAAATTCAAAGCGTTCGCCGCCGTGCCCTTGCCTCACGTAGACGAAGCTCTCAAGGAACTGGAACGCGCGCTGGATCAATTGAAATTTGTTGGCGCGACGATGGAGACGTTTGTCGGAAATCGTTCCGTGGCCGATCCCGCCTTCGCTCCGTTTTATGAGGAACTCAACCGGCGCTCCACCGTGCTGTACATTCATCCGTCCGGAAACGGCCTTGATTCTCCGTTCGTGATTCCCTTCAACCTTCGCTGGATCGTGGGAGCGCCGATGGAAGACACGGTTTCGGTCATGCATCT
>PMOP01000195.1:0-4620 GCA_003161495.1 Acidobacteriota bacterium
GCCACCGCGTACTGATTTCCGTCCCAGAACAAAATAGCTTCACCCAGGCCTGTGCCCGCGGCGAGCACGGCTTGCGTGGATTTTGGGGATGGCACGCCTCGGTTGAGAATGGAAAGCTCGGACGGGGCCATATGCGCCAAACTGTGGCCGGTGGCTTCCAGATCGTTCAAGAGCACAACGTGCCTGATTCCGAGTTGGGTGGAAAGCGCCGCGGCATCCACGATCCAGGGCAAATTCGTCGCTTTGACTCGACGATCGATGACCGGGCCGGCAACGCCGAAGCCTGCCGCCTCAATCGAATGCGCACCAAAATCTTTTGTCGCGGCCCGGGCATCGAGCAGGAATTTTGTAATTACTTCCTCAAAGGCAGGAAATTCGCGGCTTTCGTATCGCTCTTTAAAAACTTTTCGGTGGGAGTTGCCGTCGATTTCATACAGCGCCAAATTGCACTTGGTGCCGCCGATGTCTCCAGCCAGGATCACGTGGTTCTCCCCGGTCTCGTGCGCGTGGATCCCACATGCTTTCCCTTTGGCGCGATTTTTAAGGATTCGACGGGCGTCAGCATCTCCGCCGCGGCTTTATCGACAAGAAAAATCTTTATGCCGGGAACGCGTGGCTGCACGAGCTGCGCGGGATAAGGAGGATCGGACTTTTCCTGCAATACGACGTGGAGGATTTCCGCCTTTTCGGAACCGACGACCAGAAATACGACGCGTAATGCCGCATCGAGCACGGGCAACGTCAGCGTCATGCGGCGCATATTCATTTTCGTCACCAGGGGCGTGCTGACCCAGCGCGATGTTTGGCGAGTGACGCGCGTGCCGGGAAACAGGGACGCGGTGTGGCCGTCCTTTCCCAATCCAAGAAAAATCAGGTGAAATCGCGGGAAACCATGCTCATCCAGCTCAAGATATTTTCGGAGAACTTCTTCGTATTCATGCGCCGCGCGTCCAATACTCGGTTTTTCCGCTTCCATGCGATGCACGTTGCCCTGCGGAATCGGAACTCGAATCAGAAATTCGCGGCGCGCCATTCCGTAATTGCTTTCGGGATCCGTGGGAGCAACCGCGCGCTCATCGCTCCAAAAGACGTGCACTTTGGCCCAATCCACCTGGCCTCGAAATTCATCGGAGGCGAGCAGTTCAAACATTTGACGCGGCGTTTCTCCACCCGACAGCGCGACCATGAAATGTCCATCCTTGGCGATCGATTGCCAGGCATAGTCGATGAACAGGCGCGTCGCGCCGCGCGCCACCTCGCCCGGGTCGGCATACACGTGCACGCCCTGAAGAATCTCTTGCGGGATGCCTTTACGTATTTCGCCAGTGTCGGCCATCGCGCTCCAGCAATTCGTCGGCTTCGTGCGGGCCCCAGGTGCCCGCTGCGTAGTTCGGAAATTTGGGTTTATGCGATTGAAAATAATTCAGTATGGGATCCACCAGCGCCCATGCCGCCTCTACGCCGTCGGCGCGGTCAAAAAGCGTCGCGTCGCCGCGCATGCAATCGTTGATCAGAGTAGCATAGGCGGATCGCTCTCCCCCGCCAAATTCCACCTGGTAACTGAAATCCATAGTAACCGTTTTTAATTTCATTTCCTGGCCCGGCAACTTGGCATGAAATGAAATCGAAATTCCTTCGTCCGGCTGGACATTCAGCACCAGTGCATTGGAGGACAAATCCTGGCCGCGAAAAACCAGGTGTGGCGCGCGGCGAAACTGGATAGCGATTTCCGTGAGTCGGGACGGAAGTCGCTTACCCGTCCGCAGGTAAAACGGGACACCGGCCCAGCGCCAGTTGTCGATCTGCAGCTTCGCGACGACAAATGTTTCCGTGGGCGAATTCTTTGCCACGCCCGGCTCGGCCAGGTATCCGGCCAGCTTGGAAGAGTCTCCGGGCGCAGTTCCCGGGCCGTACTGTCCCCGGACGACATCGGTCTTGATGCTTTCCGGAGTGAATGGGCGGATCGATTGCAGAACTTTTATTTTCTCGTTACGCACGGCGGTGGCATCGAAGGCGGCGGGAGGCTCCATGGCCACGAGCGAAGTGAGTTGCAGGACGTGGCTCTGGATCATGTCGCGCGTTGCGCCCGCGGTTTCGTAGAATGCGGCGCGCTGCTCGACGCCCAAAGTTTCCGCGGCGGTGATTTGCACATGGTCCACGTAATTGCGGTTCCACAAGGGCTCGAAAATGCCGTTGCCGAAACGCAACACCATGAGGTTCTGGACCGTATCCTTGCCCAGATAATGATCGATGCGGAAAACCTGCGATTCGTCGAACGATTTGAGAACGGCTTGATTCAGCTTCCGTGCCGAAGCGAGGTCGCGGCCGTACGGCTTTTCGATGATGATCCGCGTCCAGGATTTCCCGTTCGAGCTTTTGGAGAGGCCTGCCTTATCCAGTTGTTCGATAATTCCAGGATAAACATCCGGCGGTGTCGCCAGATAGAACAGGCGATTTCCGTTCAGTTTGTGTTCCTTGTCGAGTTCCTCGAGCCGCTTTTTTAATTTCTCGAACGCTTGCGCATCGTGATACTCGCCCGAGACATAGGCCAGGGCTTGCGCAAATTCTTTGCACTCTTTTTCCTGCAACGTGGCCGCGTCGGCGAATTTTTTCACCGATTCGACCGCCGTTTTTTGAAAAGCCTCGTCGGTATTGGGAGTACGAGCAAAGCCGATGATGGCGAACCGCCGCGCCAGGCAATTTTGCGCGGCCAGGCCGTACAGCGCCGGAATGAGTTTCCGTCGCGCAAGGTCGCCCGAAGCGCCGAAGATGACGATCGTGCAGGGATCGGCCGGCGTGATGGAGCTCTTTTTTGTTTGTACTTCGTCTTCTACAGCTGTGCTATCGCCTGGCGTCATATTTGCGCCCTCACTTTTTGGCGGCTGCTTTGATGGCGTGTCCACCAAACTGGTTCCGCATCGCGGCCAGCAGCTTGTCGGAATAGGAATCGGAATCGCGCGACGTCAGTCGCTGCAGCAGCGACAACGTGATCACCGGAGCCGGCACATCGAGATCGATCGCTTCGGCTACCGTCCAGCGGCCTTCTCCTGAATCCGATACGTAGGGAGCGATGCCCGCCATCTCCGGATTGTCCTTCAGCGCGATGCTCAGCAAATCCAGCAGCCAGGATCGCACCACGCTTCCCGTTCGCCAGATTTCCGACACTTGATGCATGTCCAGAGTAAATTCGTTTTTCTTTTTAAGGATGGCGAAGCCTTCGGCATACGCCTGCATCATCCCGTATTCGATTCCGTTGTGGACCATTTTAACGAAATGGCCCGCGCCGGATGGCCCGACGTGGCCCCATCCCTGATCCTTCGCGGGCGCGAGGGTTTCCAGCAGCGGGCGCAAATACTCGACTGCGGCTTTGTCTCCGCCCACCATCATCGAGTAGCCTTCCTTCAGTCCCCAGACTCCACCGCTCGTGCCCACGTCCACGAACTGAAATCCCTGCCCTTTCAGGGCTACTCCGCGGCGCTGCGTGTCTTTGTAATTGCTGTTGCCGCCGTCGATCAGGATATCGCCCTTGGTGAGATGCGGAAGCAGCGCGGCAATCGTATCATCGACGGGAGAACCGGAAGGGACCATGATCCAGATCGCTCGCGGCTTCGCCAGCTTTCCGGCGAGGTTTTCAAGGGAATCTGCGCCGCCCGCACCGGCTGCGGTAACGCGCCCCACGGCGCCCGCATCGCGGTCGTAGCCGACGACGCGATGTCCGCCGCGCACGAGCCGCTCGACCATATTTGCGCCCATACGCCCCAGCCCAACCATTCCGAGTTCCATCACAGCCTCCGCAACTAGATTTCAGGGATGCTTACGCCGCTCGCTACCAAATCCCGCCGCAACTGCGCCGCGTTCTTAAAATGAATGGTGCGCATGCGCAATTGCTGCGCGCATTCCAGGTTCAGTTCCCGGTCATCGATGAACAAACATTCGTCGGGACTGCGCTGGGTCACTTCGAGCGCCAATTTATAGATGCCTTCGTCGGGCTTTCGGACTCCCAAATAACAGGAACTGAAAAACGCCTTGAGTTCACGCCGCAAATTGAATTGACGAATTCTGCGTTCATTCAGTTCCAGCGGCTCGTTGTTGATGGTTGCCTGCAGATATTTTCCTGTAGCGGCCACATCGGAAAGGACCGCGCGCGATTCCGGAAATTCCTCCGACTGCGCGAAAATGAAATCCGTGAATTCTTCCCTTGTAAAACTTCGCTTGCGATAGAAGACCGTGCGCTGAAGGTAGGTGTCGAGCGTGATGCGCCCGGTTTCAAACGCGGGGCTCGCAAGTTCGTGCCGGTCCTGAAATTCTTCCCAATCGATCCCAAACTTCTTGGCCGCCGCGGCGCGCGCTCCGCGGTCCCACCCGTTCGACAGGATTACGCCGCCCACATCCCAAAACAGCGCCGTGACGTCCGACATCGCGCCCCCTCAAAGCTCAACATGTGACCCAGTTATTGTAAGCGAACCGGGCGGAAATACCCTCTTCCCCTCACAAAATCTTTTTTACGGCTCGTCATAATGGGTCAGTAACCGATATGCAATGGACGGGGCTCCGCCCAGACACGTGGCGAAGATGGTGTATGTGCGCCTGCCTGAAGAACGAATAACTTGGTGGCCGCTT
>PMOP01000195.1:4663-9331 GCA_003161495.1 Acidobacteriota bacterium
GATCGTCACCGTGACCGCCCGCACTCCTGGCTGCTTCATCAGTTGGATGGCTCCCGGACGGTGTTCTGCTTTCTTTACACCGTCCGGTCCATCCAAGGATTTAGCTGGTCCAGCAGTTCGGGCTGTTCCTGCCGGTGCTAAGCGGCATGGTTAACACGCCACAGTTCGGTTTGAGGCCAAAGGGTGAATCGTGCCGGTTCGTGCCCTTTGGCCTCGTGTCAGTAAGGGGTTACGATAATGGCTGGGTTTCCAAACTGGCACCCAGTCAGTTGATAACCCCAGACATTGGAACCGTCAGTCCTATATTTGGCGGTAAACGTGTTGCTGCCGGGGTTTAGTCCGGTGACAAGGTAAACGGCACTTCCTTGTGAAAGGAAAGGACCGGCGGACGACAAGGATTGCACGTCGTTGGGTGCTGGTGGCAGGTTTGTTGCACCCGATACCGCAAAACTCATATAGCAACCCTGGCCGCCGCTTGATTCCAGTGCTGTAATGGTGACGAGAGCTTCTCCAGAGGAACTCACTTGAACCGTTGCGACTGGTCCGACAAGACCAGCTGGAGCAGTTAAGTCCGCATAACTCGTCAACGATGTCATTCCGGTGAAATTGTCGCCGTTAGCTAGGGTCGTGCAGGGACCGCTAGACAGAACCAAGCAGCCAAGGGTCGGCACTGCCGGCAAACCTGTGGGTCCTGTCGGGCCGCTAGGTCCAGCTGGCCCTGCAGCTCCCGTTAGGCCTATGGGTCCAGTAGGTCCAGTAGGTCCGGCGGCTCCCGTAGCACCCGTCGCTCCTTTTGCTCCGGCAGGGCCTGTCGCGCCAGCAGGGCCAGCAGCTCCCGTCAGGCCTATGGGTCCAGAAGGTCCAGCGGCTCCCGTAGCACCCGTAGGTCCCGCCGGTCCAGCGGCTCCTGTAATGCCCGTCGGTCCTGCCGGTCCAGCGGCTCCTGTAATACCCGTCGGTCCTGCCGGTCCAGCGGCTCCTGTAGCACCCGTCGGTCCTGCCGGTCCAACTGGCCCGGACGGTCCAATTGGCCCGGACGGACCGGCGGGGCCCTGGGAGGCCGCGGTGCCTAGCTCATTCCAGGAAATAAATTTTTCGTCCCTGCGGCATTCCAAAGCCGAATCCACAATCCGGACCATGCCGTTTCTATCGTTATAGCAGGCATTGATCGCCTTTGGAGAGGGCGCAGCCATGGCCACACTGCCAAACAAAAATGACGATGAAAATACAGCAAGGGCAGCAACACGCCTTAGAGAAACCATAGAAACCTCCTATTGGGAGCGGTGAGGACGTAAATAAAGAACTTAGCAATCGACTGGGCTGCGGAGCACTAGGAGACCCTAGTACGACCCAGGATGCTACTTGCCTCTCCGATTCAAGCAAGTTTACACACTAAGCTGGCTCAGTTTCCAGAGGTTCGTAATGCCGAATTGTCCAAATTTATACTGTACTTTTTTATATCTGCATTGTTTTCAGTCAATTAGACGACCTATGGATTTACGGATATGCCAGATTTTGTAGTGTATCGGCGGGGAGGAACATCCAGGCCCGATCTGAGGATCGATTGCGTCATTCGGCGGAGCGTCAGGTGTGCAAAGGGGTGTCCACCGGGGGCGGGCCAAAAGGGCCCTAGGGAGCACATTTCACGCAGCGCTTTCTTTGCCTACTGGTATCCTTCACATCCTGCCTTGCCGTGGGCCGGGGCTTTGCTTTATTCCCAATCGCTCGTTCGTTCCCCGCAAGCGAGACGAAATCCCCACCCATGAACGAATCTCGCCTTCATAGCGAGGGGATATGCTGGAATGCAAAGCCGGGGCGGTTTCAAAGGGGAGCTCTAACAGTTTGGTTTTCCTTCAGTCTTGCAGTATCGTACATGGGAACGGATTACTTAAGTTCCCCGATGGAGGATGCAGATGGCGGATGATTCCTGCGGCCCGACAAACCCTGTGGCTTCGAGTGCGCCTGCGAAGCCTGGCCAGCGCGTGGTGCATTGCGTGAAATTTGATAAGGATATGCCTGGCCTGGAACGCGTCCCTTGGAAGGGAGAACTGGGCAAGCGCGTGTACGAGAATGTTTCGGCGGAGGCCTGGAAGCTGTGGATTGAGTACTCCAAGATGCTGGTGAATGAGTACCGGCTGAATCCGCTGGACCCGCAGTCGCAGAAAATCATGGAAGAGCAAATGGAACAGTACTTTTTTGGAGAGGGTGCCAAGCTGCCGGAAGGATATGTTCCGCCTAAGGCCAAGGGTTAGTGGTGGGATTGTTGCGGCAGGGCGGGCTTCAGACTGTCTGGTTTTCGTTCCTGCCGGTAAAAATTAAAAGCGACAGGCTGAAGCCCGTCCTACTTACTGCTGCACGGCTCCCGTGACGGGATGCTGCACAGGCAATCGCTCGACAATTTCAAATTTTAATTGGCTGTGCGCGAGGCGAAGCGCAGTTTCCGCTTCGTCCGGCGATTTTCCGTGCGCGAAAAGGAAACCGAGATACGTCGCGCCTTCGGGCCACGCCGCGATCATGTCATGCAGGCGCGCCGTGATTTGCACGTCTTCGATTCCGGGCGTCTTGCGAGCATTCTCTTCCCCTTCCACTTTTTCAAGGACGCCGGTCTTGGGCACGGGAATCATCATCACGCCGGACGCGCCGTCTTCGCGATTGAGGTCGGTGCCCTGCATGCCCATGGCGTGCCGCACCAGCAACTCTTCCAGGAAAATACGTTTCGGCCCGAAGCGTAGCGCGCGCGAGCACAGGCCTCCGATGGGCCTTGGCGCCGCCTCCAGCACCCACGGGCCTTCGTCATTGATGCGAAACTCGGCGTGCACCGGGCCATGCGTGAGACCCAGTGCCTGAACCGTTTGTTCGGCGCAATCCAAAAGGCGGTCGTACATTTCGTCGGGCAGGCGCGAGGGGGTGACGTAGATGGTCTCTTCAAAATACGGGCCTTCGAGCGGATCCGGTTTGTCGAAAACACCGAGAATTCGCAGCTTGCCGCGAGTGAGCAATCCTTCGACGGCCACTTCCGCGCCGGAAATGTAACGCTCCACAAGCAAACGATCGAGTTCCGGTTCGCGCGTGGCCTTCACTTCCGGCGATTCCAGCAAGTCCTTGATGCGCGCAACGGCGGCCTGAAATTCTTCCGGCGAATTTGCGCGAATCACGCCCTGGCTCGCGGCAAGGCGCAACGGCTTGATGACGCACGGAAACTGGACGCGTGGAAGAATTTTTTCCAGTTTTTTGTCCAGGCGAAAGGAAAAAAATCCGGGCACGGGAAGACCCGCATCGCGCAGGACTTCTCGCTGGCGCAATTTGCTGCGGCAATTTTCCACGGATTCCGGAGAATGATATGCGAATCCCAGCGCGCGCGCCGTGTGTGCTGCCGTCGCCGTCGGCCGATCGCCGAGGGCGATCAATCCGTCGACGGGACGCACGAACGATTGCTTTACGATGCGCTTCGCAGCCTCTTCCGGTTCATCGAAGCGTACCGCGATCGCGCCGTCCGCCCACGGATCCTCAAGCTGGTGGCAGCGGTCGCTCGCAAAAACAACATCCACGCCCAGCGCCTTCGCGGCTTCGGCGAAGCTGCGCGTTTGGTATCCCAATTTACTGGCGAGAATCAATAGTCTGCTCATATTTTTTGTTCTACCTGTGGTCGTCACCGCTGCTGTAGCCCGCCTCTTCAGAGGCGGGGAATTTTGGATGGCGGGACAGAAAATCCCCGGGTCTGAAGACCCGGGCTACAACAAATGCGGTACACGATGGACATTCGACGAACTGGTTCTGACCGATCTTCCTCATACAAACTGGTCCGCCTTCGCTACTGTTTCCTTCACCTTTCCGATGGAAACGAATTGGTCGTCCATGGGTTCGGCGCAACAATACCAGGGCTCATCGAGATACGGAACTGGAATGCTTTTCCCTGGAGAGTGCGCGATGCTTTTCGGCGCCCGAATTCCGGCGGCGGCATTTGCGGCGCGGCGAATATGCGAAAATATTTCCGTGCGCGAAAGTTTGAGGCCGTCTCCGCGCTGCACGAGCTGCGAAATTTCACGCGCCAGTAGGTCCAGGCGCGCGTCTTCGTGTTTCCACGGAAAAACGAGCGCCGCGGAATCGAATGGGCCTATCATCGCGGTCATTTCCGGCAATTCCAGGAGGCGCGAACCTGCCGGAATCAACAGGCGAATGGCAAGCTGGATGGGAGCGACGTTTTCGGACAAACCTTGTTCCGCGAGCACGTCCAGCAAATCCAAGTAGCCTTCCAACGTCGTCCACGGCGTGAACGGCACGAAGGTGGGCAGAAGCGTCATTCCCCATTCGCGAAAGCGCGCGACGACCGCGAGAAAATCGGCGCGTGTGTGGCCTTTATCAAATTTTTCCAGCACCGCGTCATCCACCGATTCCACGGCGCTCGTGACGAAGAGGCACCCGGTGTCGCGCAGCGTTGCGAGATGAGCGTCGTGGTTGCGCAAATGCTCGATCTTGATGGTCACGTCGTAAGTGAGTTCCGGAAATTCGCGATGCAACGATTCCACAATCGAAATGGCGTGCGCCGGGCCATTGAAGAAATCGGGATCGCCGAATGTGATGTGCCGCGCACCCGCCGCAACTTGCCGCCGAATATCTTCGAGGACCACTTCGCGTTCCACCACGCGAAACGTGCCGTTATACACGGGC
>PMOP01000195.1:9353-11012 GCA_003161495.1 Acidobacteriota bacterium
TTCTGCCGAGCAAGAGAAATCACCGGCTCCGGCTGCATCATTGAGCCGTTGCCATTCGGCGCGCCGTGTTGCAGGCGCGAGGCGAGGCTCGCGAGACCTTCCTCAAATTCGCCGCCGAGGATCGTGCCCACGCCGAGTTCGCGCAAGTACTCCGCGTTCACTGGAGCGTAAAGACCGTAAAAGCAAATGTGAGCGCGCGCATTCAGCTCGCGGGCTTTCGGAACTTGTCCAGCAGCGAGCCGCGTGGCCGTGTGCATCGGCACATAAAAGGAAATTAAATCCGCGGCAAGGATGGCATCTTCGTCGAGCGCCTGGCGCGTCAAATCGAGGCAGGAAACCTCATGCCCGCGGGCGCGCAGCCACGCGGCCGGTGAAGCCAAGCCAAACGGCTGCCTGCCAAGTTCATAAGTGGAAATGAGAAGAATGTTCATCCGGCTATGTGTGAGCCCCTGTTCATTCTAACCTGTCTTACGCAGCACAGGCCTCAGGCTGAGGGTTTTAAATCTTGCAAGAACTAAACCCCACAGGCTGAAGCCCGCGCTACTAAAAAAAACGCCTCGTCCCGATGGCTGGGCTTTCCGGGACGAGGCGTGGAGAACAGCATTGAAAAATTCAAACCCTTACGGGCAGGTTGGTGAAATCATCTTGATGGCCGTCACCTTCATATAGTGAGGGGCCTTCGGCACATCCTTCATCGCTTCGGCGTCAGCGGCAGGAACGGCCGTGCCGGTGATTTCAATCTTGTGGCCGACATGGGGTTTCAGGTTGGCTGTGGACGAAACGATTCCGACAGACTTCGGTCCCTTTTCGAGATCGGAGAGCATGTAGGACCCGGGTGCATCGCCGGCTCGCAAACAGCCGGTCATGCTATGTTCTTTGGGAGCATCCTGAGCACTGGTGCGCATGGAAATGGTCATTGCACATGCAACGACAAGAACCGCGAGAATTAACTTTTTCATAATAGTCTCCTTTGAGAGGATCGCCGGGCATGGTACCACAAATTCTACCAGCAAAAATGAAATCAGTTCAATTTGGAACTTTAAGGGCACGTGGCCCGCTCCGGCTTGGCTTCAGGAACAGATTGCGCGGATGCATCTCCCGCATGCAATAAGCCATTTTCCTGACGCCTGGGCTGCACAGAACATCAGGATGCGTTATGATTGATTCCTGCAACAAAAAAGAAAGGAACAGGGTCCGCATGGCTCCCGCATCCAAAAATTCTTTCGGCACGCGTGACACGCTCGCAGTTGACGGAAAATCCTACGAAATTTTCAGTTTGAGCGCGCTTGAGAAAAAGGGAGTGGGGCATATCTCCAAGCTTCCCTTCTCGCTCCGCGTGCTTCTGGAAAATCTACTGCGCCAGGAGGACGGGCGATTCGTTCATCCCGGAGATATCGAGGCGCTGGCCGGATGGGATCCGAACGCCGCGACGCAAAAGGAAATTTCCTTCATGCCTGCGCGCGTTCTCTTGCAGGATTTTACCGGCGTCCCTGCCGTGGTCGATTTCGCAGCCATGCGCGAAGCGATTCGCACGCTGGGCGGCGATCCGAAAAAAGTGAATCCCCTGCTGCCCGCGGAACTGGTGATCGATCACTCCGTGCAGGTCGACAAGTCCGGCTCCGACATGGCCTTCGCGTTCAACGCGGAACTCGAATTCCA
>PMOP01000498.1:0-1358 GCA_003161495.1 Acidobacteriota bacterium
TTTTTCGACCTGCTTGTCGTGACTTGCCTGATTTATCTGACCGGAACGCAGGACAGTTATTTTATATGGCTCTACCCGCTCGCGATTATCGTCGCCAGTATTTTATTTTCGCGCAAAGCCACATTTATCGTGGCGGGATTCAGCTTCATTCTGGTGGGAGGCCTGGCCGAGCTCATCTTCTATAACGTTCTGCCCCGCCTGCAGATTGCCGTGCCCAGCAGCCGCCAGTTGCAGACATGGATCTTCAGCAATTTATTTTACTTTATGGCCGTGGCCTATCTTTCCAGCCTGCTGGCGCAATCCTTGCGCCGCCACAGCGCGGAACTGGAAGTGAAGCGCGGAGAACTTCAGGACCTGCAGGCCTTCAACGAGGACATCATTCATTCCATGCGCGGAGGACTCCTTACCACGGATATGGACGGGCGCATTCTCCTGCTGAACCGCACCGGAGAGGAAATTACTGGAAGCCAGTTCCGCTCCGTGAAGGGATCGTCGTTGCAGGACGTGTGGCCCTCCTTCTGGCTTCCGGGAGATATCACGGAAGACGGCAAGCTTCCGCAACGCCGCGAAGTCGATTTCATGACGCCCGACGGCCAGCAGCGTTTCATTGGCATTTCAGTTTCCCCGCTTCGTACCGGAGAGCGCCGCACCACCGGATACGTTTTCAATTTCCAGGACCTCACGGACCTGAAGCGCCTGGAACAGGAAGTAGCCACCAAAGAACGCATGGCCGCGCTCGGGCGCCTTTCCGCGGCCATTGCGCACGAAATTCGCCAGCCGCTTACGGCCATGGCCGGAGCCGTAAAGGAGCTGGGCCGCCTGGTGCCGATGGCGGAAGACGAACAGCACCTGGTGGGGATTGTGAGCAGGGAATCGGAGCGCCTCAACAAAATCATTACCGAGTTCCTGAATTATTCGCGCGAAAAAACCTACGAATTTTCCGAGGAAGATGTCTCCGTCCTTTTGAATGAAACTCTGACGCTGTTGGAACGCAGCCCTCAGGTCGATGGAAAATACCGCATCGAGCGAACCTTCACGGGATCCGAGGTCCGCGTTCGCGTCGATCGCAACCGCATCAAGCAGGTGTTCTGGAATTTGTCCGACAACGCGCTCCGCGCCATGCCCACCGGTGGAATTTTGACCGTCTCCCTGGAAGCCGCGCCCTTCTGGGTGCGCATCCGCTTCCGCGACACGGGAATGGGCCTGGATCCGAGACAGCGCGCAAAAATATTTGAGCCCTTGCAGTCCAATTTTGTGGGCGGCACGGGCCTGGGGCTCGCGATTGTGTATCAGATCGTGCAGGCGCACAGCGGCCGCGTCAGCGTGTTTTCCGAAAAAGACAAGGGAGCGGAATTTAC
>PMOP01000498.1:1491-2053 GCA_003161495.1 Acidobacteriota bacterium
GACCTTCTCCAATTCTGCAAGGAAATTTCGCCGTCCAGTTATTTTCTCCTCATCACCGGCGTGCCCACGGTGGAGACCGCCATTGCCGCGATCAATGCCGGCGCGGACCGCTACGTGATCAAGGACCACGATCTCGTCGATCAGTTGCGCCGCGCCGTTCGCCAGGTGGATGAAACCCTGAAGCTTAAGACCGAAGCCGGCTACCTGCGCCGCGAGTTGCGCCGCCTCACCGGCCAGGACAACATCATCGGACACAGCGCCAAGATGCGCGCCATCTTTGACATGATCATGACCGTGGCCCCGCAAACCAGCCGCGTCCTGATCACCGGAGAAACCGGCACGGGCAAGGAACTTATCGCGCGCGCCATTCATGAGAACAGCGCCCGCAGCAAGGAACCCTTCATCACCATCAACTGCGGAGCCTTTCCGGAAACCCTGCTGGAATCGGAGCTCTTCGGCTACGTCAAGGGAGCCTTCACGGGCGCCAACGAAAACCGCCAGGGGCTATTCCTCGGGGCGGACGGCGGCACGCTTTTCCTCGATGAAATTGGAAATATGAGCC
>PMOP01000498.1:2122-10128 GCA_003161495.1 Acidobacteriota bacterium
CGCTTGAGCGTTATTCCGATCCAGTTGCCGCCGCTTCGCGAACGCCGTGACGATATTCCACTTCTCGCTCGCGCTTTTCTGGAACGATTCCGCAAGTCCATGGAAAAGTCCATGGAGGGCATCTCGCCAGAAGCCATGAGCCTGCTGGAAGCCTACGACTGGCCCGGAAATGTTCGCGAACTGGAGAACACCATGGAACGTTCCGTGGCCCTGGAAACGGGGAATATGATTTCAGTGAATGTCCTTCCTGAAAAAGTGCGGCTCGGCGTATCTCTTGAAAATCCAGCGCATGCGGCGTCAACCAACGGCCACATTCAAATTCCGGAAACCGGCGTGGACCTCGAAAAATCCGTCCAGGACATGGAAAAGGCTTACATCGTGGCGGCGCTGGAGAGCAGCGACGGCGTGGGAACGCGCGCTGCGGAATTGCTCAAGATGAGCTACCGCTCCTTCCGGCATTACTCCAAGAAATACAATATCCGCTGACAGGAATCGGCTGAAATTCAGACGGTCGGAACAGGCGGCGCGGGCGCCGTTGCGGCGGTTCGCGGACTGGTCCGTTCAAGCCATTGCGAAATCGGATAGGACACGCCGTACGCCGCCAGGATCATCATGATGGGATCCATCGGAAAGCGGTAGCGCAGGGAAGTATGCGTCAGGTAAAAGATCAGCGGAAAAACGAGCAGGACCATCGCATACGGAAACGCTTCCTCCGGATTGGACCGGTAAGCGAACAGCGTTCCAAGCATCGTCAATAGCGACAACAGGAAATTCATCACGATAAACACCTTCAGGTACAGAGGACTTGTCGCCCACATATCCACCGGGCTGTCGGTGATGGCCAGCCAGTTATTCACAAACCTGCGAAACATAAACTGTAGTGTATCGGCAGGGTGCGCCCGCATGAATGCGAAAGCTTCGCGCTGTTTTTCGGCCATGAAGGCGATCTCGCCCATTCGCTTGTATTTTTCGGCTTCCGCGCGGCTGTCGTTGGGGTGGAGCGTGGGAGACCAAGTATCGGTCACGTCGGGATTGTTGCCCAGCCACAATTCCAGGCCGAAATTCGAGCGCAACACGATGAGTTTTCCGAACACGCGATAATTGCGAATAGTCCAGGGGACGAGGCCAATCGCAAACACCAGAAGCGTCGCCGCCGAAAATTTGACCACGGCAGAAGTGTTCCACCGCGATGGCCACAGTGCCCATGCCAGCAGAAACGGCAGAAGCGAAAGCAGCGATGGGTTGATCAGTACTCCGACCGCCCACAACGCTCCATAGCCCGCCCAGGGCAATACCGTTTTCGCCTCGCGCATCGCCAGAGTCGTCCAAAAGATCAGAGCCAGAAAGAGTCCCGCGAGCGCTGTGTCCCAGACCCATGTAACAGGAAAGATAAGCGAAGTGGGGAGAAAGACCCAGGCCCAGGCCGCTCCGACGGCGACGCCGTTGCGAAAGGTTCTCTGTGCAATCGCATAAATTGGAATCACGGTCAGCGCCGCAAAGGCGCAATTCGAGGCTTCAATCACCAGCTTGGAAGTATCGCTGAAAATCCCCCAGATCTTGAAAATCCCGGCGACAAAGTAAGGATAAATGGGCGTGAACCAGGCCGACGGCCCCGTATCCACCATTCGCAACGGCGACGAAAACCCTTGCCCGGCCGCTATGGATTTTGCTATTCGGCCGAGTTCATATCCGTAGGGGAGAAAGGCTTTTACCGGAGTTCGCGACACTTCCCAAACGTAAGTAAGGATCAGCATGCGCGCGACGAACGCGAATAGGGTAATGAAGACGGGAGAGCTCAGCAGGAGTTTGAGTTGCTTCACCATTGTGATCGGGCAGGCCGGTCCGATTTAGAAAGTTAAGGCGCTCCACCCTTCCAGGTCACAGTCTAGTTTCCTAGAGCAAAACTAGCAATCGCGCAGCGCAGTTCATGCGTAGCCTGATTGCCTTTTTAGTTAGCAGTCGAAGAGACGGGTTTCAGACTCGTTGTTCCGTGGTTGCGGCCTATCTTCAAGCTTCTGAATGGAACGCCGCGTTCTGCCATTTCATTATGACATTTTTTGTCGGTAATGGGCCCCGCCAGCGGAAGCCCAATTCAGCAAGAGCGCCAAATCGGAGGAATAGCAGTCTGTTAACGGCCCTGTATTCAGCATATTGGCCGATTTAAGCGGCAAGTCTCTCAATCGCTGAGGCGTTTGGCCTGTGGGGTGCACTTAGGTGTGCACAGCCCCGACAAATGGGGCGAGATGTCGGAGCCTTCCAATAGACTCTCCAAGGAGACTGCGCAATGCGAAATAACAATAGACAGAAGGGTTTCTCACTTATCGAATTGCTGATCGTGGTTGCCATCATTTTGATCATCGCGGCAATCGCTATTCCGAACTTGATGCGCTCGAAGATGGCGGCCAATGAAGCTTCTGCCGTCGCTTCGCTTCGTACGCTGAACACGTCTTCGGTGTCGTTTTCCACCACCTACGGGACGTATCCCACGGCGTTAAGTAACTTGGCGCCTTCCACCACTCCGTCCTCGACTGCAGCGGACTTGATTGACTCCGTTCTCTCGACCGGCACCAAGAGCGGCTACACCTTCACTTGGAGCGTGCCCTCGGGCGGCGTAGCAGGAACGAACTATGCGATCAACGCCGATCCGGTTTCCAGTTCGACCGGACAGCGCCACTTCTACACGGATCAGAGCCTGGTGATCCGCGCCAATACTTCAGTGGCCGCAACGGTCAGCAGCAATCCGATTGGATGATGAAGCTGAACGTATAGAATTACAGTGGGGGAGGAACCCAAACGGTTCCTCCCCCATTTTCATTTTAGTGTTCCGACCTCAATAGAGATTCGGCATCGCTTACCTTCCACTTGTTGACTGCCTTACTTTTGCCGCCCCAATTACTAATCTCCCAGGCGATGTTCTATCGGAGCTTCCATCCTGGCCTAATGAGCCTGTGGGAGAACTCAAAGTGGTAGAACTCAAAATGGACGCGTTTTTGTAGCGCCCGCCTTCAGGCGGGCACTTTGGAATCGAGTAGATGCCCGCCTGAAGGCGAACGCTACATGATCTAAAATCTGGTTCTCCCACAGACTCTAATGAGCTGAGCAGCGATCGTGAGCCAAGCTTGTGCCTTTCGCTCCTATAACCTGCAAGGCTCAATAGTGCGCATCGGAACCGGAAAACTCTCGCATGGATGCATTTGAGGCCTTAGCGCGGGGTGACTTGGCAACTACTGTCATTTCAGAGCGACAATTTTTGTCGGAAATGAACCCTTAGAACCCCCGAGCCGCCCCAAAGACCCCGGAGATGTAGAGGCAATGGGGCAGTAACCTTCTTAGGATCAGTGTGTTAGGCAGTTTTGTAACATGCTTTGTCTTCAGGGCGGCGATTGGCATGGCGGGTGCTGTTAGATAGGCGATCCTCAGTGCAGGATTAGTTGGCGAATCAAAATTCGAGATCATACTACAAGGAGCTAAAGAGATGCGGACTAAACAGAAGGGTTTCTCACTTATCGAATTGCTGATCGTGGTTGCGATCATTTTGATCATCGCGGCAATCGCAATTCCGAACCTGATGCGCTCGAAGATGGCGGCCAATGAAGCCTCTGCCGTCGCTTCGCTTCGTACGCTGAATACGTCTTCGGTGTCGTTTTCCACCACCTACGGGTCGTATCCCACGGCGTTAAGTAACTTGGCGCCTTCCAGCACTCCGTCCTCGACTGCTGCGGACTTGGTTGACTCCGTTCTCGCGACGGGCAGCAAGAGCGGCTACACCTTCACTTGGGGCGTGCCCTCGGGCGGCGTAGCGGGAACGAACTATTCGATCAACGCCGATCCGATTTCCAGTTCGACCGGGCAGCGCCACTTCTACACGGATCAGAGCCTGGTGATCCGCGCGGATACGTCTGTGGCCGCAACGGTCAGCAGCAATCCGATTGGATGATGAAGTTGACCGTATAGAATTACAGTGGGGGAAGAATCCAAACGATTCTTCCCCTTTTTCCATAAATTGAAAGGAAGACAAGATCGACCGAAGTTACCACAGGCGAAAGGTGAGATCATGGGAACTCAAGTCAGGAACTCCAGATTGTCGACTCAAGGCGCCCCCAGCAAGGGGTTCTCACTGATCGAATTGCTTGTTGTCATCTCCGTAATTCTGATCATTGCTGCGATCGCGATCCCCAATTATCTTAAGTCCAAGATGAACGCCAACGAAGCCTCGGCTGTTCAAAATTTGCGAAATATTGCTACGGCGGAAGCGCTCTACTCCACCACGTACGGAATGTCCTACTCGACCGACCTCGTGTCGCTTGCGGGAACAATCGCCACGCCCGACAGTGGCCATGCGGAGCTGATTGACGACGTGTTAGGGAGCGGAGTGAAGAGTGGCTATAGCATTGTGTATACAGTGGTCTCGACGGACAGCATGGGGAACGTTCTGGAATACGCATTGAACGCCGCCCCACTCGTTCCGGGAAACACCGGGCAACGATATTTCTATACGGATCAGACCTATGTGATCCGGTGGAACGGAAACATGGCTGCAGGCCCGTCCGACCCTTCGATTTAGTAGTTTTTACGTTCGGAAACGTTCGCTCAGGCCCGTGATGTATTCCCCGGGCGCGACTCCTGCTACACTGGCCACGTGAATCCAAGAATTGTTCTCGCCGTACTCCTTTCCGCGATTTTCCCCTGCTTTATCGGGATTGTGAATTTGTCCGGGGCATCGGATTCCATCCCGGACTCAGGGACTTCCGCGAAATCACTCGCCCGCCTTTTGGAAGAACACTATCGTCACCCGCGTACCCTCCGAGCCGTATTTCTGGAGCGCTACAGCGAAGGCCTGAAACTTGCCCGGATTGAGTCGGGGACCGTTTATTTCAAACGGCCCGGACGCATGCGTTGGGAATACGATTCACCGGAAAAAAAATTATTCCTCGCCGATGGCAAAACGGTGTGGTTTTACGTTCCCTACGACCACACGGTTACCAAGGCTCCGGCCAGGGAAAGTTCAGACTGGCGTACGCCGCTTGCCCTGCTGACGGGGAAAGTAGAACTTTCGCGCTTGTGCAGCCGCGTGGATCTGGTCGAGCAAAAGGGAGTTCCCGCCACTCACGCGATCCTTCGCTGCCTGCCCAAAGGCGAAAAGCAGACGCCCTCGCCCGCACAGGCTGCATCCTCTCAGACGCCGGGGCCCGCAGGCGACGTGGACTTCACCGAGGTCCTGCTGGAAGTGGATAAATCCAACGGGGAGCTTGCGCGGATTGAAATCCGCCAGCCGGGACAAATTGAGCTGGAGTACCGGTTCGGGAGCTGGCAGGAAGATCCCCCGCTTGCCGATAGCATGTTCCAGTTTCAAATTCCCATAGGCGTAGCCGTGGTGGATGGGGCCGCACTATCGGAGGGACCGAAATGAGGTCGCTTCAGGGCCTCGAATCGCTAGTAATGATTTGATCATGCCATTGTTTGTGCCCGGATTTACGCGCGCAACCTCATGCTAGACTTTTTCGTGGCGTATCACTGAGTCGCGAAAATGCAAGAAACCCCATCAAGAGCAAAGGAACGTCCGCGGGATCAAGCCCTGAGTGAGCGGTATTTTCTCGGTGTCGTTCTTTTCGTCACCTTCATCACCTACCTTGGCACGCTTCAATTTGCGTTCGTGTACGACGACCTGCACCAGATTGTCTTCAATCCGTTTATTAAGGCCTGGCGCTACGTTCCGCAGTATTTTGTCAGCTCGGTGTGGAAGCAAATGTCTCCGCTACTTGTCGGAAATTACTATCGCCCGCTATTTCTTTTATGGCTACGGGTAAACTACGCGGCCTTCGGGCTTAACGAGGTGGGCTGGCACTTGACCGCCGTATTACTGCACGTGGCAGTAACATTTCTAGTTTACTGTGTAATTAAAAAGCTGACCGGGCGATTGACGGTGGCCTGGCTGACGGCCCTGATCTTTGGATTACACCCCATTCATCATGAGGTCGTAGCCTGGGTCTCCGGGGCCACGGAATCGCTCTTCGCAATCATGTTTCTGGCGGCATTCCTGGCGTACCTGCACTCGCTGGAAAGCTCCAGAACGATCTGGCTAACGGTCTCAGCCGTACTATATGGTCTCGCTCTCCTATGCAAAGAGACGGCGATTGTTTTGCCTGCCCTGGTGTTTGCTTGCGATTGGATCGCCGCGAGTTCTCCTGACCCGGTGAATCGTGTTGGAACTGTGCAGCGTTTCCGCCGGGCGCTGCTGCCGTCGGCATTTTACTTGCCGGTCGCAGCGGCATACCTGATCGAGCGAACCCGGGTATTGTCGGGTCTCGGCCATGCCCTCACGGATGTGCCGGTTTCTGCATGGTTGCTGACGCTGCCGTCGATTCTCGTGGTATACCTCAAGCATTGGCTTTTCCCTGTACGGCTCACCGGGTTTTACGATCTTTTCTATCAATCGCATCTAAGCCTGAGCGGAGTTGTTCTGCCCGCCCTTGTCCTGGTCGCGATCGCTATTGCCGTATGGATGCTGCAAAAGCGGTTGGGAATCCAGGCCACCGGCTATGCTGCGGCATGGATAGTGATTCCCCTGCTTCCGGCACTGGATACATTTGTCTTCGGTAACGGCGAGTTGGTCCATGACCGTTATTTCTACGTCCCAAGTATTGGCGCGTCCCTGCTTGTGGCGTTGATTATCGAGTGGGCACTCGCAGGCCAGCCCATCGTTTTTGGCCAGCCTGGGCGTATCGTCGGGGCAGCACTCGCCCTCTCCATCGTCCTGGGGTTGTGCGCGGTCCGGGAGGCGAGTTATTGGAGAAACGACTTCATCTTGTTCACTCACGGGAACCAGATCGCTCCGCATAATTCCGCGGCTCTAAATAACCTGGCAGCGGAGCTAATGATCCGGAAGGAAAATCAAGTTGCCCAGAGGTTACTTGAAACCGCATACCGGAAAGATCCCGAAGATGGCCGGCTGGTTTTCAATCTTGGCCGTTTGACCTACGCCCAAAAACAGTATTCCGAATCGGAGAAATACGCGAGAGAGACGATTCGCCTCGATCCGTATCCTGCGGACTCGTACATTCTGCTCGGTCAAGTATTGCTGCAACGGGGCAAGATTCAAGAGGCCAGTCAGGCCCTTCGGGACGGGGTGAAACTTAATCCCTACGATCCCAACCTTCATACAATCTATGGGATTGTACTCAAAATGAGTGGGGATTGCGCCGGCGCGACCTCACAATTTAACGAGGCCATCGCCCTGAATCCAACGGACGCCATTCCGCACCTCCAATTGCTCGGTTGCCGCGCTGCTTTAGCTCCCACAAAAAATCTCTCCGGCCAATCCAGCCAGCCTTGAATGTTCGATGTGCATATTGAGATTCGTCAGCCCGTCGTTCACAAATCCATTTAAAATTGGCCGCCTCCGACGCTCCCCGAGTTGTCGCCCAGCGCACCAGCCTTTGGGCAAGCTTCCTGCATCTATAGACGTTGAGGTACACTCTGGCTATGGCTGAGTTTCTCTGTAAGGTGGCCGACGGCAGTGGAAAAGTTTTCCTGCACGTGGAGCCCGCGGGGTCGATCACGGAGGCGCGCCAGAAACTTTCCGACCGCGGCCTCTTTGTCTACAACGTGCGCCCGCGAGCCGGAGTGCTGGGCCAGTTACTGGGCCGCAAGCGCCAGAAATCGGTCGATGGGAACGACTTCCTGGTCTTTAACCAGCAACTCAACACGCTGATCAAGGCCGGTATCCCCATCCTGAAAGCTTTGGACTTGCTGTCCGAACGCGCCGCTGCGGAACGGCTTCGTCCCGTTTTGGGCGAAGTTCGCCGCTTGGTTCGCGAGGGCACCCCTCTCTCTGAAGCCTTGGAACAGCAGGGCGTATTCCCAAAGGTCTATACGGTATCCATCCTTGCGGGAGAGAAAAGCGGCAACCTGCCCGGAGTGCTCGAATATTACATCGCCTACCAGAGGGTCACGACGGGGCTGCGAAAGAAACTTATCGCCACACTCATTTATCCCGTTATTCTTAT
>PMOP01000043.1:0-10277 GCA_003161495.1 Acidobacteriota bacterium
TACGGGAAGAGTTTTCCGGAGCTTGCCAAGTTTCGCGCGTCCATCGCGGCGTCCGTGAATCAGGAATTCGCGGAGTGGCGCGCGCCGCTGGCCGCGGGCGATGAGGTTGCGTTTCTTCCTCCTGTCAGCGGCGGCGCGATTCCCGCCGGGGCAGCGGTTGAAGAAAACCTGTGCGCCCTGGTGCGTACGACGATTGAGACTTCGGAAATTGTGGCGCAGCTCAAGGCCCCGCCCGACGGCGCCGTGGTCGTGTTTGAGGGGATTGTGCGCGATCATTCCGGCAGGCGCTCGACGCTGTACCTCGAATATGAGGCGTATGAGGCGATGGCTCTCGTCAAAATGCGCGAAATTGGCGCAGAAATGCGCGGTAAATTTCAGATTCGGCGGTATGCGATCATTCACCGGCTCGGCCGGCTGGAAATTGGCGAGACATCGGTTTTAATCGTGGTGTGCTCGGCGCATCGCGCCGCGGCATTCGATGCCTGCCGTTACGGCATCGACACTCTGAAACGCAACGTGCCCATCTGGAAGAAGGAATTTTTCCGCGACGGCGCCGTCTGGGCCGAAGGAGAAATCCCTTCCGCCTGAGCAATCCTTTTCGCGGCCGCAGGAATCTCACTTCCGTGCCGATACCGTCGTTCCCCAGCGTTTTCCATCACAAAGTTATAGCGAGAAGGGCGGCCCGCCACGGGTTTCGCCTCCGCGCCGCAATCGCGCTGGGATTCTTTGGAGCTTTTTTGGCGCTCTTTGCAGCAGTGGGGCCAAACCCTCTCGCGGCGCGCGATGGACGCACGGAAGAAAATGATCAGGACCAGCGCGGGCGCATCCGCTCCGAAGTCACTCTCGTCAGCATGCTGGCAAGCGTACTTGGCAAGGATGGCCGTCCCGTGCTTGGGCTCACGGCGGACCAGTTTGAGGTTTACGAGGAAGGCGTCAAACAAAAGATCGAAGTCCTCGAACCGGAAACGCAGCAGCCGCTCGATCTGGCGCTGATGATCGATTCCAGCCTTAGCGAAATCAAGGAACTCGAGTTTGAGGGAGACGCGGCTTCGCGGTTCATTCAGAAGCTGGTACGTCCCGCCGACCGTCTGGCCGTGTACGAATTTGCCGACGCGGTAACACAGCTCGCTCCGTTTTCGTCGAATGTGCCGGCGCTGCAGGCGGCATTGCGGCGCATCGTCCCGGGCGACGGCACGGCGCTGTATGACGCGATTTTTCTGGGTTCGCAGGGACTTACAAAAAATCCGGCTGGGCGGCGGCGCGCCATCGTGCTGGTTACCGACGCCGGCGAGACGACCAGCCGCGCCGACTTTGAGACCGCCCGCCGCGCCGCCCTACGCGCCGATGCGCTCCTGTACACTATCGTCGTCCGGGCGGTGAAGAACGAGGGCGGGCGCAACACCGCCGGCGAACACGCGCTCGAGACCATCGCGGACTCGACCGGCGGCGCGACCTATTTTCCGGACACCATCGCGCAACTCGGCGACATGTTTGACCTGATCGACCGGGAACTGCGCACGCAGTACCGCATCGCCTACTATCCCGATCCGCGGCCGCCCGCCGGAACGTTCCGGGCCCTCGAAGTGCGTGTGAAGTGTGAATGCCAGGTGCGCAGCAGAAAGGCGTACTATTCGGGGGGAAGGCTGGATTGAGAAAGGCGGTGACTGGTGACTAGTGACTGGTGACTACTGACTCGCTTGGATGGCGGTGGGCGCGGCGATCGGAGGGTGTTTTGTGAATTGTGATTCGTGAATTGCGCGATTCGTCTTCCGGAAGTGAAGGTTCAATGTGAATTGAAATCACAAAATCTCAAATCTCAAATTTGAAATTTCAAATTCAAAAGCTGCCAACAAGAACTTGCAAAAGTAGTACTTGAAACCCAAAGGCCTGAAACCCTGAAACCTTTGACTCGCATTTATCGCTTTCAATCATGCCTATTTAACCTTTGCGAAATCTGGCATGATTTATTGTGAGGACCTAACAATCGCATGAATTCATTTCTGGATGTGGCCATTGAAACAGCGCGGGAAGCGGGGGCGATTCTGCTTGCCGAATTCGACCGGCCGGTGAAGATCAGCTACAAGGGGGAAGTGGACATTGTGACGCAGGCCGATAAGCGCTCCGAACAGGCCATCGTCTCGAGATTGCGGACCCATTTCCCGAAGCACTCGATTGTGGCCGAGGAAGGAGGCGGGTCGGAGAGCGATTCTCCCTTCCGCTGGCACGTCGATCCCCTCGACGGCACGACCAATTTTGCGCACGGGTACCCGTGCTTTGCGGTGTCACTCGGGCTGGAGGAAGCGGGCGAGCTGATCGTGGGCGTGATTTTTCAGCCGGTGAGCGGAGAACTCTTCACGGCCGTGAAGGGGGAAGGGGCTTATCTGAACCAGAAGAAAATCGAAGTATCCCGGATTGAAAAGCTGGCGACGAGTTTGCTGGCCACGGGCTTTCCCAGCGTCAAGCGGGCACAGAATCCCAATATTCATTACTACTGGGACTTCACTTTGCGCTCTCACGGCGTGCGCCGCGACGGTTCGGCCGCCATGGACCTCGCTTCGGTCGCCTGCGGCCGCTTTGAGGGCTTCTGGGAGTTCGGCCTGCATACCTGGGACGTGGCGGCGGGCGTTTTACTGGTGCGCGAGGCTGGCGGGACCGTGACCCAATTCGATGGTCAGCCGTACAGACTGGGCGACCGCGAACTGATGGCATCGAACAGCCGGGTGCACCAGGAAATGAAGGAGGTGGCTGCCAGCATCGCCGAGCGCGCCGCAACCAAGGCCCCGCTTTCTTAACTGGATGATTATCATTCCTTGGCAATTCCAGCCGCGAATTGGCGGTTTCCAGAATGCGCACGTGCCCGTAATACGTTGCATTGACGCATGTTCCAGCCAGTGCTAGGCTTTTAAGAGTATCAAGTATTTACTGAGGGATGATGGGAAGCAGTCTAATATTTCCGGTTCCCGGGAACCCGGGGGCCGGCGACAGATTATCGCGATGGATTGGCCGATGGCGCAACGGCGGGGTTGAGAACTACTCCGCAGGGGAAGGTCTGGATTCCTCTCTACGTTGGGGGTCAGGCAGCCGGTTCACCGTAAATCGCGAGCGCATCTGGCTGGATGCCCTCCCGAGCGCGTTCCACGGACTGCGCGTCGTGCAAATTTCCGACATTCACCACGGACTCTTTCTCCCTAAAGAATGGCTTTCCGACGCCGTGCGCCAGGCAAACCGGTTGAATCCAGACATTATTGCGCTCACGGGTGATTTCGTGACGTATTCGCGGCGGAATATCGAACCGGCGGCGGAACTTCTCGGGCGCCTGCGGGCTCGCTACGGCGTGTACGCGGTGCTTGGCAACCACGATTTCCGCGTGGATGCGGAAGCCGTCACTTTGGCACTGCGGCGGCAGCAGATCGATGTACTGCGCAACCGGCACGTGACGCTGCGGTTTGGCGGCGAGTCCATGCACCTGGCTGGAGTGGACGATTACGGATATGGCGCGGATTTGCGGCGGGCAATGCGCGGAGTTCCGCGCGATGCCGCCACCGTCCTGCTTGCGCACAATCCCCGGGTGATCCACCTCGCTTCCCGGCACGGAGTGAGCTTGATTCTTTCCGGGCACACGCATGGCGGACAGGTGAACCTGCCCCTTCTGGGCACCGTGTATGGGCGCTCGCCGGAGCGGTTGCGGTACAAGATTGGCTGGGACCGCATGGGAACGACACAAATTTACGTCAGTCGCGGCATCGGGACGATTGTCCTGCCGTGGAGACTTCGTTGCCCCGCGGAAATCACCCATCTGGAGCTGCTCCAGGGCGCTTCCGCTGTTTCCCGTCCGGTAGCCGCGGATTAATCCGCCACAGGCATGCGCGCCGTTGACCTGATTCGCCGCAAGCGGGACTCGGGCGAGCTCACCGCCGAGGAAATCCACCAACTGATCGCCGCGTATACCCGGGGCGATGTTCCCGATTATCAAATGTCCGCGTGGCTGATGGCGGTCGTGCTTCGTGGCATGAGCCGTCCGGAAATTGCCGCGCTTACCGAGGCCATGCTTTTTTCTGGCCGCGTGCTGGATTTTTCAGACCTTGCCGCGCGCAAAGTGGACAAGCACTCCACGGGAGGAGTGGGCGACAAGACTTCGCTGGTGATTGCTCCCATCGTTGCGGCTGGCGGCTTGAAAGTTCCCATGATCAGCGGGCGCGGCCTCGGCCACAGCGGCGGGACGCTCGACAAGCTGGAATCCATCCCCGGGTTTAACGTCAATTTGACACTCGCCGAGTTTCGGCACGTCCTCGAAACCTGCGGGTGCGCCCTCACCGGCCAGACGGCCGAAATCGCGCCTGCCGACAAGAAAATTTATGCGCTTCGCGATGTGACCGGGACGGTCGAAAGCCCCGGACTGATTTGCGCTTCCATCATGAGCAAGAAACTTGCCGAGGGGATTGATGCACTGGTGCTTGATGTGAAGACCGGTTCGGGCGCGTTCATGAGAAAAATCGAGGACGCGGAGAATCTGGCCGGACTGCTGGTGGAAACCGGGACGCGGATGGGCAAAAAAGTAGTCGCTCTCTTGACCGATATGAATCAGCCGCTCGGGCGCAAGGCCGGCAATGCCATGGAAGTTGCGGAATCGATCGAAGTCCTTGGCGGCGGTGGGCCGGCGGACCTGCGCGAGCTTTGCCTGGAGCTTGCGGCATGGATGTTTTTCCTGGGCGAACGCGTGAAAACGCTGGAGGAAGGGAAGAAACTTTCTTCGGACCTGATTGCCTCCGGGCAGGCGCGCGAAAAATTCCGTGAAATTGTGGGATTGCAGGGCGGCGATGTGGGAGTCGTAGACGATCCCCACCGGCTGGCGCACGCGCGGCAGACTCTCGATGTCGTAAGCCCGGGCGGCGGATTCGTTTCATCCATTCAGTGCGAACAGCTTGGCGTCGCCTGCGTCGTTCTGGGCGGCGGCCGGGAAAAGAAGGATGACCAGATCGACCCCGGGGTCGGCCTCGAATTTCACAAGCGCATTGGAGACGCGGTCGTGCGCGGCGAGCCGCTGTGCACGCTGCATTACAACTCCGACGAACGGCTCGACGAAGCGCGGCGGCTTGCCGAAACCGCATATCGCATGGAGTCTGAAAAACCGAAATTTCTTCCTCCGCTTATTTATCGAGTGATTGGCGCGTAGTCACATGGGCATGATCGAGGATAACGCCCAATTTGTGCGTCAATAAGGTACGAAAACCGAGACTTCCGGAGTATAATTGCAATCGTAGGATCAGGTTAACCTCATGACTATCGAAGAGCAAGTTCTCGAAAAACTCCGCGATTTGCCTCCCGAGAAACAAAAGGAAGTTCTGGATTTTGTCGGTCTTCTGAAAGAGAAGAATGGGCAGAAGTTGCCTCGCCGTAGTTTGTTGGGTCTATGGGCGGATTTGAATATTCATCTCACCGAGAAAGATATCGCTGAAGCGCGCCGCGAAATGTGGGGCAATTTCCCGCGTGACTTCAAACTATGAGCCTGGTCCTGGATACGCATACTGTTCTGTGGTATCTGGAGGGCTCTCAGGAATTAACATCGATTGCCCGCACGGCCATTGAAAACGCCATAGGCGACGCGCGCGATGTTCACATTTCCGCAATATCCCTCATCGAAATCGTTTATCTTGTTGAGAGGCGAAGGCTTCCGCTGACCGCGATACAGCGGCTGCAATCCGTGTTGATCGATCCAAAGTCGGGAATATTGGTCGCTTCAGTGGATGCCAATGTGGCTAATGCGCTTCAAAATGTTCCGCGAGACGCCGTTCCCGATATGCCCGACCGCATCATTGCAGCGACCGCACTTCATCTTGGTTTTCCGCTTATCACCCGCGATCGCCGCCTCCAATCCGCCGGAATCGAAACTATCTGGTAGCCTACGCCCTTTGTTGTCCATTTTCTGATTGATCTGCTGAAATGCTGCCCATCGCTTTTTTATAAATCCTCGAATCCTCTTGATTATAATTTCCACATCCCGGCTTGTTCCCCGGCGTGCTAATGTGACGGGCATTTCCCGGGGATGCGCCCGGGAGGCGAGGTGACGTCGAATGGGCCGATTTACGGGCGTGCTTGGTTTGCTGGCGATGCTGGGGCTGGCCTATTTGTTTTCGACCAACCGGCGGGCGATCAAGCTGAAGATGGTGATTTGGGGATTGGGATTGCAGATCGCGTTTGCGTTTCTCGTGTTCTACTGGACATTTGGACAGATGCTGTTTTATCGCGCGGGCGATGGCGTGAACAAACTTCTCGCGTATGCATTTGTGGGTTCGGAATTCGTGTTTGGCGAGCTCGGCAAGCAACGGTCCTCGATCGGATTCATTTTCGCGTTTCAGGTTTTGCCGACGATTATTTTTATCGCGTCGCTGTTTGCGCTGCTCTACTACCTGGGCGTCATGCAGGTGGTGATTCGAGCGGCGGCGTGGGTGATGCAGCGGGTGATGGGCGCGAGCGGCGCGGAATCGTTGAACGTTGCGGCGAGCATCTTCATGGGGCAGACGGAAGCACCGCTTACCATCCGGCCGTTTCTTCCGGACTTAACGCAATCCGAGTTGATGACCATCATGACGAGCGGGATGGCGCACGTGTCCGGCGGAATCATGGCGGCGTACATTGCATTCGGAGTGGAAGCGCGGCACCTGCTTACGGCGGTGATCATGACCGCGCCGGGGACGCTGCTGATTTCCAAAATGCTGGTGCCGGAAACCGAGCAGCCCAAGACCATGGGCGTCGTACACATGGAAAATGTGGAGCGTGACGCGAACTTCCTCGCGGCCATTGCGCGCGGGACGGGCGAAGGGTTGGGGATGGCGATTAACGTGGGAGCAATGCTGATCGCCTTCCTGGCGCTGATCGCGCTGACCAACGGCATCATGGGAGGGATTCACAATTTGCACGGCATGATGTGGTTTCCGTCGAGCCTGGAGCAAATATTCGGCTGGGCCTTTGCGCCGGTGGCGTTCATTATCGGCGTGCCGTGGCACGATTGCGTGCAGATTGGTGATCTGTTGGGCACGCGCATGGTGGTCAACGAGCTCGTTGCGTTTTCCAAGCTCGGGCCGATGAAAGGCGCGCTCGATCCACGCTCGTTCACGATTGCGACGTTCGCGCTCTGCGGCTTTGCGAATTTCAGCTCGATCGGAATGCAAATCGGCGGCATCGGATCGCTCGCGCCGAATCTGAAGTCACAACTCGCAAAATTCGGGATCCGCGCGATGCTCGCGGGAACCATGGCGAACCTGATGTCCGCCTCGATTGTGGGGATGTTTTTGAAATGAGCGCATCCGCGGCAGCCAAAACAAAACCAAGCCAGGAATTTGCGCGCGCCGAGGCCGCGGCGAAATTCATCCTGGGAAAAACAAAGCTGCGCCCGAGCATTGGCGTGGTTCTCGGCAGCGGCCTGGGCGCGTTCGCGAACGAAATTCCGGGCGCGGCGCGCATCGACTACAAAAATATTCCGCATTTTCCGCGCTCGACCGCGATCGGGCACGCCGGGCGCATGGTCATCGGCAAAGTGGCGGACGTGCCGGTGGCGATCATGCAGGGGCGGGTGCACTTTTACGAAGGCTACTCGATGCGCGAAGTGATTTTTCCGATGCGGGTGATGGCTCGCATGGGGATCCGCGCGGTATTGCTGACCAACGCCGCGGGAGGAATTAATCGCAATTTCAAGCAGGGAGGCCTCGTGGTTCTGCGCGATCACATTAATCTGCAAGGCACGAATCCGCTGATCGGCGCGAACGATGAGCATTTCGGCGAGAGGTTTCCGGACATGACGCAGGTGTACTGGAAGCCGTACCAGGCGGCGGCGCTGCAGGACGGGAAGCGACTGGGAATCGAAATCGCCGAGGGCGTGTATGCGGGGCTTACCGGACCGAGCTATGAAACGCCGGCGGAAATTCGCTACCTGCGCACGATTGGCGCGGACGTTGTCGGAATGTCCACGGTGCCGGAAGTGATTGCCGCGGCGCACATGGGAATTCGTGTGCTGGGAATTTCCTGCGTGACAAACATGGCGGCCGGAATTCTGGACCAGCCCATCACAAGCGAGGAAGTCATGGAAACCGGCGAGCGCGTGAAAGCGGATTTTGTGGCGCTCTTGCGCGCCGTGATTCCCCGCATGAACAAGGACCTGCCATGAGCGAACGCGACGAGCGCCGTGAGGCGCGGAACAATGCACGTTCGGACGCCATCGATGACGCCCACTACGACGCGCACTACGACACGTTGATTGCCGCGGCGCGCATGGCGCGCGAGCACGCGCATGCTCCGTATTCAAATTTTCGCGTGGGCGCGGCGGTGCGCGCGAAATCCGGCAGAATTTTCACGGGGTGCAACGTGGAAAACGCCACGTATGGTTTGACGCTGTGCGCCGAGCGCGTTGCGATCTTCAAAGCCATTTCTGAAGGGGAACGCGGATTCGACGCTGTCGCCGTGGTCGCGGATACCGACGCGCTCACGCCTCCGTGCGGGTCGTGCCGCCAGATCCTGTGGGAATTCTGCGGCGACGCGGAAGTGATCCTTGCCAATTTGAATGGCAAGGTCGAACGCTATCGCATGTCCGCGCTTTTGCCAAAGCCGTTTGATCAGTCTTTCCTGTGATTCGTGATTTGTGAGTCGTGACCCGTGACCCGTGACCCGTGATTCCTTTCCTGTCAAGGTTGTTCGATTGGGGCAATTCGAGCTTCCAGTTTCGCCTTTATTAAATCCATTGTGCACATGGGGGGGATTGTTCGGGGAATTGAGCTTCCGGGAAGAACTGCTATTTCAAAATCTAAAATTTGAGATTTCAAATTTGAGATTTGAAATTCGCACTTAAGGATTTGGATACTGCCCGCGCAATTACAATATCCCGAATCGCAAATTACGATTGACAAATCAAAAATTACGAATCGCAATTCAAGAATTAGGTAACTGAGCTCACTTATCGCGATTCCAATATTTGGGAACCCAGGCCACGAATCACAAATCACCAGTCACCAGTCACCAGTTACCAGTCACAAAAAATTGCCGGGTGCTACGAGCTGCGCGGCGCGGTGCGCTGGCGCTGCAGGCGCAGCGCGGCCGTGCGCAATGTGTCGGAGATGTTTTTGCTGCCGGCCAGGAATTTTAGGTCCTGGGGTTTCATCAGCGGCAAGAGATGGAGCGTAACCTCGAGCGGGGTTTTCGGATTATATTCGAGCGCGCGAAGGATGGTGTAGTTCTTGCGATACCTCTGGTTGTTGGCGATCAGGCGCAGGGTTTCGTCGGTGAGGCTGGCCATGCCTGCGAAGGATTCCACTTCCTGCTCGGACAGCTGCGGAGATTGCAGAACGGCGCGTTGCACGACTTTGCAGGGATCGCGAATCAGCAGGAGGCGTTCGTCGCGGCCGCCCTTGAGCGCGCGCTGTACGCGTTCGACGACGCGCATGCGCCCTAATTTTTGCAGCAGGGTTTCGCGTTTGGCCTTGTCCGGCTCGGCCGCTTCCACGGCCTGGACAAAAGCCTCGACCGGTTCCGGCTCGACGCGCTGCAATTCCGCGAGTTGGGCGCGCTGATCCGCGCTGATGACCGTGGAGGCGATGAGTTCGGCAACCAGATGGGGAGAAGTGCTCAGGCGGTCCAGATCCTCGAACAACTGTTGAACGGCGGTTACGGACAGGTAATGAAGGACAGGACGAAGAACCTCGATGGGGCACGTGGAATTCCTGGCCAGCGCGTCGGCGATGCCGGGCCGGCGCGAAAACTCCGCGGAGCAATAGGCGAACATTTCCGGAGCGGCGCCGGGACGAGCGAGGGCGGCGAGGACGGATTTCAGCGGCTGCGTCTGCAGAAGGCTCGCGGCCTTTTCGCGAACCGCGACATCGGAATCCGCGGCAAGAATGCACAGCGGCTCGATGCGGTCGTCCGGCTCGAGAGCGGCCGCCTCGCCGCAGATGGCCAGCTTTCGTTCCGGGGTCGCGCGCCCGGAACGAATTTCTTCCTGCAGCGCGCCGCTAATTTCCGCCTCCCGAGACTGCCTTCAGAGCATCCCGCGTGAGCGTGATCTTGCCTTCGCGCCCCGCGGAACCGAAGGGAGCCAACGTTTTTCCATTCAACTTCAGATGCACCGCGCCCGCATCTTTGGCGGACACTTGAAAATGATCCGCGGCCCAGAAAGAGTGACTTTCGCCGGCCATGATGGTTTTGTCGAAGACCACATCGCGGTCCGCCACAATGGTAAGCTGCGTTTCGCCGCTGGCCTCGATCTTCAGTTGAAACGGCTCCGTTGCACTCAG
>PMOP01000043.1:10300-10820 GCA_003161495.1 Acidobacteriota bacterium
TTGCGGCGCGCCACGCCAGGAAGCGCTGCGTGCCAAACCAACCCGCACTCAGCAGCGCCAAGACAAGGACGGCGGCGATGATCCATGCAAGCCAGGGTTGCTCCGCTGTGACTGCCGGAGGACTGCCCGTCCAGACGGGAACACTGGGCCGATCGTCGACGGCCAAAATATATTCGGCAACGATGTTTTCCTCATCAAGCCCGAGATACCTGGCAACGGCCCTCACAAATCCTCGATTGAAGACTCCGCCGGGGAGCTGCTCCCACTCCTCGTTTTCGATGGCCCGCAGAAAGCGCGTGGCAATGCGCGTAGCAGCGGAAATTTCGTCCAGAGTGACGCCCCGCATTTCCCGTTCGCGCTTCAGGCTCTCGCCAAACGTGCCCTTGGTCATTGTTTTTTAAGTAGTTCCGTGGTCTCAGCGAATATAGGCGGGCGGCGCAGGAGTGTCAATCCGGGGAGAAAATTGGTAGTGTCCAATTTTTAAAATCGTCAAAATCATGCGGAATTAGGAGCGACTCGC
>PMOP01000151.1 GCA_003161495.1 Acidobacteriota bacterium
GCGGGATGCGCGTTGTACCAAAGAAATCCCAGCGAAGAGCCGACCAGCGCGCCGCAAAAAATCGTGAGCTCGCCCACCTGCGGTAAGTGCGGAATGTCCAGATATTCCGAGAAGCGCGCGAAGCTGGTCACGTAGGTCAAAACCGTGAGCGCCCCGGCGGCGACTACCACACAACCAATCGCCAGGCCATCCAGGCCGTCCGTGAGATTCACCGCATTGGAAGAACCCACGATTACTAAAGCAACAAATATTAGAAAAGGAATATAGGAGAACCACCACAAATAGTGCGTCGAGAGCAGCGAATGAATGACCAGATCGGGATGAAAATTCTTGAAAAATGGAACGCTCAGTTGCGTGGAGTACGTGCCGCTGGCCGTCAGCATAAGCAGGGCGACGGCAACGCCGCAACTCGCGATAATCTGCAGCGAAAATTTACCTTTCCCGCTCAACCCAAGATTTTGTTTCTTCATCACCTTGCTGTAATCGTCGATGAATCCGATCATCCCGAAGATCAGCATGGTAAAAATCGCGAGCCACACATAATCGTTTCCCAGGTCTCCCCAGAGCAACGTGGGAACAACCGTCGACCCCACGATCAGCACTCCGCCCATCGTGGGCGTTCCGGCCTTGGCCTGATGGCTTTTCGGGCCTTCTTCCCGGATGAACTGCCCAATCTGCAGATCGCGCAGGCGCCGGATCACCCAGGGGCCGAGCACGAGCGTGATCATGAGAGCCGTCAAGCTGGCAAGCGCAGTCCGAACGGTAATGTAGCGAAATACATTGAGCGCGTGAAAATAGGGCTGCAGCACGTGGTAGAAAAGGTAGAGGAGCATGTCAGGCGCGCTCCTTGGGCGCGCCGCTCTGAGCGGAAGCAGCCGGATCGGCGTTCACGCGGGCAAAGCGCGAATCGAGCGCTTCCACAATTCGTTCCATTTTCACGCCGCGCGATCCCTTCACCAGCAGAACGTCTCCCCGCTGCAACAAATTTCCGACGAATTCGCCGGCGTCGGCGGATGACGCAATAAATTTCGCCTGTCCGGCCGGATGCCCGGCTTCAACAGCGCCGCGAACAAAATTTTCCGCGTCGCCCTGCACGCCGATAATCCAGTCGAGTTTTCGCGGCGCGGCAGCAACCGCGGCGCGGCCCGCCTCTTTATGCAGGTCGGCAGAAGCAGGACCCAACTCCAACATTTCGCCGGCCGCTAGAATGTGGCGGCCATCCGCGGGCGTGCTGGTGAGCAGCCCAACCATCGCCGCAAGAGCCACGGGATTTGAGTTGTAGCAATCGTTGATCACCGTAAATCCCGCGTCATACTGCAGCACGCGGCCGCGCATCCCGGTGGCCTCCAATTTCGGAAAAATTTCCCGGGCCTCCGCCGCTCCCACACCCCAAACACTCGCCACGGCCAGCGCCGCGAGCGCATTCGGAATATTGTGGCGCCCGGCAAGAGCCAGGCTCAGCCGCGCGCGCCCCTCCGGGCCCACAAAATCGAATTCGCTTCCTTGCAATCCGCGGTCCTGAATATTTTCCGCGTAAAAGTCGGCGCGTTCGGCGACGCCGTACGTCACGACGCGGCCCGGCGCGACTTGCGCGAAACGCATGACACGCGAATCATCGGCGTTCAGCACGGCGACGCTTTCGCGCCCCACGAGCCCTTCGATCAATTCGCGTTTGGCCAGCGCAATTTCATCCACCGAAGCGAAGAATTCCAGATGCACCGGCGCGACGCGCGTCACGACGCCTACATCCGGACGCGCAATCTCCGCCAGCCGCTTCAACTCGCCCGCGTGCGACATCCCGAGTTCCACGACCGCGGCTTCGTCCGCCTCGTCCAGACGCAGCAACTGCAGCGGCAGCCCGAACTCGTTATTCAGATTGCCTTCGGACTTCAATACGCGGAACCGCGCGGAAAGCAGCGCCGCCAGAATTTCCTTCGTGGTGGTCTTTCCGGCCGACCCGGTAACCGCCGCCAGGCGCTTCCCCCACCCGGTTCGTACGGCTTGCGCCAGGTCCTGAAGCGCGGCGAGCGTGTCCGGAACGGCAAGGAGTTTTGAACGGTACGGCTCGGCATATCCGGACAGGCGGCTGTTTGCAACAACGCCGGCCAGCGCGCCGGCTTCCAGGGCCGCCACGACATAATCGTGTCCATCGTGACGCGGTCCGTGTATCGCGACGAATAGTTCGTCGCGAGCCACGGTGCGAGAATTAATCGAGACACCGGCCAACCGGGCCAAGGGGGCAAGGCCTCCGGGCGGCGTAACACCCAGAGCGCGAGCCACTTCTTCAACCGTCCACCGCATTGCGTCCTCAAGGAGCTGGGCTTCACGGGTCTGGGTCACCCCTGGATCAGCTTCCCTTACGATTAGCGAGCACTTTCATTGCCGCACTCAAGTAGCACAGCCACTCTTGGCTGTGCGCCTTTGTAAGCTGCAGCTAAACCCACACAGCCAAGAGTGGCTGTGCTACAAAAATCGGCGCAGCATGCCGAACCGGCCCAATGGCCATCAATCCCCGCCAAAGCCGTGACGCCGCAGAGCAGCGCGCGCAACCTCGCGGTCATCAAACGCAATCGTGCGATCGCGCAGAACCTGATACGTTTCATGCCCTTTGCCCGCAAGAAGCACGATGTCGCCCGACCGCGCCTCATCGAGCGCCACTTCGATGGCCTTCTGCCGGTCCGGCTCGACGAACAGCTTCGCCTTGGTGCGCTGCACGCCAACGATCACGTCGTTGATGATCAGCAGCGGATCTTCGCTGCGCGGATTGTCCGAAGTCAGCACCACGATGTCGCTCGCGTGGCCCGCGGCTTCGCCCATGAGAGGCCTCTTGGTGCGGTCGCGGTCCCCGCCACAACCAAACAGAGTGATGATGCGCCCATTGGTATTCAGCTCTTTTGCCGTAGCCAGCAGGTTGCGCAGCGCATCATCGGTATGCGCGTAATCCACGACGACAAGAAAGGGCTGTCCCATATCGATGCGTTCAAAACGCCCGGGCACCGCTGAAAGCTGCGCAATTCCTCTGGCGATGACTTCCCCGGAAAGATCGAGCGCAACGCCCGCGCCGATGGCGGCCAGAATGTTGTACACGTTGGGCCGCCCGACCAATCTGGAACGAATCTCAATTTTTCCGCTGGGAGTTTCGGCGACGAATTCGATGCCGGAGAGGGATACAGCGGGTTTGCGTGTGGTGATGTCCGAGCCGGGTTCAAGACCATACGTCAGCGTACGCGACGCCAGGCCCGCGAGCTTTTGCCCATATTCGTCATCGCGATTAATCACGCCGGTACCCGGAGCCGCTGCGCCCGTGCCTTCAAACAAGCGGCGCTTCGCCGCAAAGTACTCCTCAAAAGTTTTATGGTAGTCGAGATGATCCCGCGTTAGATTCGTGAAAATCGCTACCGCGAACGGGCATCCCCACAAGCGGTTCATGGCCAGCGCATGCGAGCTGGCTTCGAGCACCGCGTGCGTCCCTCCCGCGCGAACGATTTCGGCGAGATATCTCTGAAGGTCGAGCGATTCGGGCGTCGTGTTCGGCGCGGGTAAAGCTTCCCGCACCAGGCGATAGCCAATCGTTCCCAGCAGGCCTACTTCGCAACCCGCCGCGCGCAGGATCGAATCCACCAAATAGGAAGTCGTGGTTTTTCCGTTTGTTCCAGTCACTCCAGTGAGCTTCAAAACTTCCGCGGGACGCATATAAAAATTGGCGGCCGAAATCGCCAGCGCCTTGCGCGCATCCGCAACTTGTATCCATGGAAATTCCGCGGGAATCGAGCCGGGTTTTTCCTGCTCACTGAGAATCGCGGCGGCTCCGCGGCCCATAACATCGGACACATATTTGTTGCCGTCGGTTTTTTCTCCGTGAATCGCGACAAACAGGGTCCCGGTTTTTACCTGGCGGCTGTCGTAGACAATTTCCGAAATTTCGAGGTCGCCATGCGCCACCGCCGCGCGAGTTTCGACGCCTCGCAAGAGTTTCGCCAGGCGCACGGCGGCGCGCACAGGTCCTGCCTGTGCCGAGCGCGCTTCGCTTTCGCCGTTGTCCGCCACGAAACCTGTCTTCACTTTACTTTGCCTCGCGCCGTCGCCGATAACAAGGAAACATCGCGCG
>PMOP01000534.1:0-4207 GCA_003161495.1 Acidobacteriota bacterium
ACGCACATGCCCATGATGGCGGTGATCTGCGGAATGTGCATGGCGCTCATGACGGCGTTGTTGCGAAACACGCGGCCGAAATCGTCGGTGTCCGGAAAAACATCTTCCTGCAGCGGCAGAAAAACGCCCGCGGAATCGACCAGATAAATCGTTGGAATATGATTGTCGATGGAAATATTTTGCGCGCGAATCACTTTTTTGGCGGTGAGAGGGAAGAAAGCCCCGGCTTTCACGGTCGCGTCGTTGGCGATGATCATCACCAGTCGGCCGCAGATTCGTCCGAGGCCGGTGATCGCGCCCGAGGCCGGCGCGCCGCCCCACTCTTCGTACATTCCGTGCGCGGCATAAATTCCCAGCTCGAAAAAGGAAGTGTGCGGATCGATCAGGCGGGCAATGCGCTCACGAGCGGTCAGGCGGGATTTTTTGTGCTGCGCTTCGATCGCTTTCGGGCCGCCGCCCTGTTGAATTTCGGCTTCCTGGTTTTTGATCGCGGTGAGCAGGTCCACCATGCGGCGGGTATTCTTCTCAAAGTCGGGCGAGTTTCGGTTGACCTTGGTTTCAACAACGGAACTCGACAAGTGACGATCCTCCGGAAACATTTCCTGAAATGCGCGCCGGGAAGGCGAAGCGACAGTATAAGCCGATTCGGCCCCGTTCTGCACCGTTTGCGAAGATGTTCGGCTTTCGGCGTGCGCCACGGAAACTTTTTTTGGAAGTGGTTTACATGGAGAAGATCAATAAGGGACCGACCGGAAAGCCAGAATGTTGTAAGAGCCGGTTGCGGTAGCCGTGGCCGTGGTCGCCGCGGCGCCGGAAATCGAGGTATCGGCCGCGTCAAAGTGAAGGTTCGTCCCACCGTGGTCGTCGATTGTGCTGGCCATGATGGTGCCGTAAAAATCCGAGCCGCCGCCTAGTGTTACCGCGGCATTGGGGGCATTAATGATGCAATACATTTGCGGACCGCCCGTCACGGAAATGGTTCCAGTCCCTGGGTAGTTGATTTGAATATCGGCTGCGACCTGCGAGGTGTTGCTGATGACGGCGTGCGAGCCAAAGGTGATGGGCGAGCTGGCGCATCCGGTTCCCGAAACATTAATGGTGATCTTACCGGTAGCCGGGGATGAAGTGATTGTGCCCCAGCTCCCGGCGGTGATGCAGTCGAAGTTATACGTTCCCGGGGCAGTTAATGTAACCGTGCCGTGTGTGCTTACGTCGAGGTTGCGGTAAGAGCCCGGGACAGGGGAGCCGGAAGATACATCTGTCACCGAAGCGTTGGCCGGAATATTGACCGTCGGTACCGCCATAATCTGCGACTGGACCAGGGCTCCGTAAGTGGGATTGCCAGTAGTGGAAAAATCGTCTCCCGGGCAACTGCCCGGCCCTGGAGGAGTGGCTGCCCCAACGTTCGGAACGTAAACATTTCCTCCAATATTTGTCGATGTCCCTTGCGCAACGGCCCCTCCGTTTGTGCCCACGTCGCCAAGTTTCGCCTGATGAGTGGCGGCATAGGTCCCCAGGGAGCTGTTATATCCATCCACGGTGGCGTTCCCCGCGATGACGAGGCCCGGATTGGCGCAGGTGCCGCCATAGGCGAAAAAGCCGTAGGCATCGTTAATCCCGCAAGCGGGCACGGTAACGCTCGGAGGCGTCAGGGCGGCCTCGGCCTGAACCATTTGCCGCGAGCCGTTGGGCGTGATGGCCAGCGCGGTGACCAGATACACGGGAGTTGTGATAACAGGGGCCGTTGCTGCGCAGGTCTGATATTGCTCGCATCTTGTGTAGGCGGGCGTGACGCCAGCAGGAGTGCTTAACAGAACTTCCGAGCCGTTATTCCAGCAGACGGGCGTAGCAGCGGATGTCGGCAGGTTGGAGGAATTGACGGAATAGCTGGCGTTCGCCGCCGTGCCTCCCGTGCCGCTGATATATGATTCCGACGAGTTCGCTTTCCAATTTATTCGTACCCACTCGTAGGGCAAGGCGGTCGAGGTGCCGCTCCAGGGATAGTTGCTGTTCACGGTCGCGTACCACGAACCTCCCGTTGGCACCGTCGAGCAGGGAACATCGGCGGGGACGCTCGACATTCCACCAATGGTGAATCCTTCGTGGCAGAGCTCGTCATCCACGTACGTGTTCGACGTGTTCCAAGGCTGGACCGTGAGTGAGCTGCCCGAGTTAATCAGATACAGCACGCCGCCCGCTGCCGAGGGAACGACGATAGGAATATTAGGCGCGATGGTGCCGGCATTTGTTTGCTGCATGCGGTCGAGAGCCTCATAGACGCCGGCTTTGGCCGCGAAAAACGCGGTTTCTTCGGACCGGTAGTTGCCGTTGACCGAAGTTTCCGTGCTGGAAAGTAAAACCAGTGAAGCGGTAATCGCTGTCAGAATCAGCAACGCAACCAAACAAAACAGTAATGCGAAACCGCGTTTGTTACGATTCGATTCGTTTGTCATTTTTGATGGGCTCGCCAAATGGATTTCCTTGGGCGCGAAGTTTGTCCTCGCGGAAAGGTCACGCTAATTGTTGATCCTCGCTTCCGAGACCATGGTCGTCGTGGAATAAGTGGTCGAGGAAATATTCGTATCGGGTTGCGGACTACGGACGTATAAGGTGAGGCCGACATTTTTGATGCTGGAGAGCGCGTCGGTCGAGGAATTGTACGCGGTGCCATCGTACTTATAGGCTGTGAACACGCTCTGGCTCATCAGTCCATCCAATTCCGTGTAGTATTGCGGCGTTCCGCCCCCCAAATAGTTCGCTTTCGAAGTGGTCCCGCGCTGCAACGTGCAGGGGCAACTTCCGCTCCCGGGAACGACGACCTGAATGTAGACTTCGCTCACCCCGCTTCCGTCAATGTCTCCCTCAAATTGAATTGCAGTCGAAGAAAAACTGATCAAGCCGTTCGCAACGTAGTTGGAGCTCGAAGTTGCCCCGGTCGCAGGATCGAAAATGGCCAATCCCGGAAAACCGCACTGCCGCAAATCCCGCAGAATCTGATCCATGAATTGCCGGGATTCCTGCGCAACGCCGACTTTGTTGACGTCGCTGGCGCTTTTCTTTTCGACTTGCATCATTCCATCGGTCAAGACACCAATTACGGCCGTGAGAATCGCCAGAACTAGCATCAGCTCGATCAGAGAAAATCCTCGTTGCGATTCTGTTTTTCTGTTTTTGCGACGGCTGCATTTCATTTGCGTGTCCTTTTTCCCGTGGCGCCGATTGGTTTTCCCTGGCGGCGAATTTGAGTTGCCCGGCGCGGCCGGTCGCTGTGCGATGCCGCGCTATGGCCCGGAGACGGCCCGGAGATTGATCGGCAAGGCAAACTGAATCCCGCCGAGCGCGCTGGAGTTTACCGGTCGCGCCGAAGCTGTGACCAGGCGAGTGTAGTTGGCGTCGATGGTCATGACGTTCCACCGAACATCGTAGATTGTGGGAACGCCGGTGTTGCCCGCTCCGCCGCAATCCACGTATTTCATGGCGTAGTTGGCGGTGATGTTGGAGTAGGCCTGGGTTTGATCGATCCCTCCGTACCCGATCGCCGTCGAAGTGGTGATGAGGTTCGCGCCGGCTCCGCTTGGAGAAGCGCCTCCGGCCGTGGCCACATTCCAGGCGTTTCCGGCGCAATCGGTAACGGAGATCGCGGCGCTGGAATTGGGATGCTGAGCGCCGATCTGCTCGACGACCATTTGAGCGAGCAAGGTCGCCGAGGTGTCCTTGCTGTTTCGGTTGTCGGTTTCCATCGCAATCACCAGCAAGTTGGTGAGACCTCCCAAGCCGACTGCCAGGATCATGATGGCAATCATCAACTCAATCAGCGTCATCCCGGCTTGGGGGCCTCGAAGGAAGGGATTCGCGCGAGAGTGATCTCTGTGTCGCTTCACTATTTGTCCCAGGCGGCGCCGTCGTAATACCACTTCTGAATTCGGCCGGCGGGAGTAATGGTTACCGCCTGCCAGGAACTGGCCTTGGTGTTCTTCAGAAAAGTCCAGAAGGCCGTGGCGCCGCCGGAGCTGTCGCAGATGGTTGCGCCGGAAACAGTAACCGGAGTGCAAGGAAGGCCTCGTGGGCCGAACGTCGGCGGCGTGACGCTGCCATCGGTAGGCGTGACGGGCGTGGTCGCGGGCAGAAGTTGGGACTCCAGGTTGGATGTGTTCGGCGCGCTTGCCACTGCCTGCACGGTAATATCCGACGCGATCGTGATTGCTGG
>PMOP01000534.1:4249-7221 GCA_003161495.1 Acidobacteriota bacterium
CTGTCTTGTTCGAGCAGGGCTGAATAGTCGCTTGCCGCGCCGCGCAGGTGAGCCATGCGAAGCGAGGTCAATAACGTTGGGACCGCCGAGGCGGCTACGATGAGGACGATGATGACGACCACGGCTAGCTCCACAATCGTGAAGCCGTTGCGTTGTGCAAGGCGGCGGTTTATCCGCGTCGCTTCGGAAATAGCGCGCAAAGACGGGATAGGATTCCAGTTTGTCATCAACAATTATTTGTGCAATTAAGGTTCCACCTTCCATAGTGCACGTTGGCAGGATTTGCGTAAGATTTTCCATGCTCTTCAGCGAAAAGTTTCTGGCAAACGTACCCAAACGCAACATGATCGATAAAAATGTCCCCCTATTCTTCTTCGACGCGCTTGTTGGAGAGAATTGTGACGATACCCAAATGGTTCAGAATGGATGCTTCGGGGTGAGCAATTCCAGAATGGGCGGCTTATTTCATTGTGGAATTCATCTTCATGGGACGAGCGGAAGATCGTTGGCGGCAGCTTGTCCGAATCGCAGTGGCCAATTCCTGGGACGCTTCGTTGCCACCCTTTTCCGCCGCCGCGCGAAGAAGCACGCGTGCCTGGTCACAGCTTTTGGTGACGCCATCGCCGCGTGAATACAGGTCCGCCAGCTTGATCTCCGCCTGGACACTGCCTTTTTCGACGGCGGCCCACAGCAGGCGCACCGCGACTGCGCTTCCCCCAGGTCCTGACTTATTATTGAGATAAGGTTGCGCAAGGAGGAACTCTTCGCCGCCAGGGTCCGCGGTTTTCGGCAAAGTAGCCGCTGGGGAAGGGATGGCGCGGCTCGCGGCAGGGTGCGATTCTGGCTGCGCTTTTGCCGGCGGATTATTTGCGCTGGAATCGTCAGTGGAAGCGGGAAGCGATTCGGAAGCGCGCGGCGGTTCCAGACTGCTGGAGGGCGGCGGTTCCGCGGGAGCAAGATTTGACGAGACTTCAGAACGAGGTAGTGCGGCTGCAGGCGGTGCGGAAGCGGTGGCTTGCGGCGCGGGACTCGTGCCCAGGGCCGCTCTCCATTGATTTAGTACATTATTGGTTTGATTACCATCCAGTAAAAGCACAAGTACAATCAGAAGGGCCGAGACAATCGCGCCGGACAGGAACCCGCTGAAAAACTTAGTCCCGGAATTCGAAGCCGACAATTCGCGGTCCCAGATGGCTTGCGCGCGTTGCGCATGATCCTCGAACAAAGCGAAGCCTGGAAGTTCCGCATGTGGCAATGGCATTCCGGGAGCGTGAAAAGGCGGAGTGGGCGTGTAATTCGTTTGTTGCGGCTTTTCAGCCGAGGGTCGAACTCCTCTTGGAGCAGGATTTCCAGGTTGCGAAGGTGCGTGCGCCGTATTTGGAGTTGCCGCGTGCTCCACCCACTTCCGGATTCGTTCGCGATTAGCTCGAGGCTGGCAGGCAAAACTTAATCCGCCGGATTTTTTGGTCGAATCGGTCCACACGAGTTCACCGCTCGATTCGATTCGTTGACCGTTTTCCGAAAAAGAGAAACAAATCGTGCCCGTCCGCGTCACCGGGTTGGCCGCGCGGAAACCCATGCCGCCGTCGGAAACGTCCAGCACGACTGCGTCGTTGTTGGGTTCCATCTGAATGCTCAAGATCGGTTCGGCGACCTTGCGAGGAAATCGGCGTTCATTAGCCATGGCTATACACACGTTCCTTCGAGGAGGCCACGCATTGCAATTCTGCGGCGGCTCGGATTGAACCACTCTGAGGGCTAGTAAACTAATTATACCGGATTCGCTCTTGCCGCGGTATACCGGAATTCAGGATGATTTTGCTTCCGCCGGAAACACCTCGCAAAAGAGAATCATTTGAGGTGCGGCTCTTCCGATCTTGGCGGTACATGACAACGCAATTTTGGATTTCCGCGCGTTGTCAACGCGACCCGTTCCGCGTGATAATCGTATTCATGACATCGACCACAGCGTTTTCCAAAGGGCAGATTGCTCCGACACCTGGATTTGAACAAAATCTCGACCGTTTGGCCGAAATCGCGGTGCGCGCCGGCTTGGGGCTCGCGACGGGGCAGCAACTCGTGATGACGGCCAGCCTGGACGCGGTGCCGCTGGCGCGGCGGATCACGGAGCATGCTTACAAAGCGGGGGCTTCGCTTGTGACCACGTTGTTCACGGACGAGGAGTCAGCGCTGCTTCGCTACCGCAACGGTTCGGAAGCCAGCTTCGATACAGCGGCATCGTGGCTTTACGAAGGCATGGCCCAGGCATTTCGCGGCGGCGCGGCGCGGCTGGCGATCACTGGCGGCGATCCTTCTTTGCTCTCGAAGGAAGATCCAGAAAAAGTGAGCCGGGCAAATCGCGCCATGTCCAAAGCCTATCGCCCGGCATTGGAGTTGATTACGCGGCACGATATCAACTGGACCATCGTCGCGTGCGCCACTCCAGCCTGGGCGGCGGCCGTATTTCCGAATCTGCCGCAGGACGAGGCGCTGGCGCAGCTCTGGAGCGCGATCTTTGCCGCGTCTCGCGCGGACCAGCTCGATCCGGTGGCCGCATGGAAAGAGCATGACGCAAATTTGCATTCTCGGTCGAAGCGGCTGAACGAAAAGCGCTACTCGGCGTTGCGATTCCGCGGGCCGGGAACGGATTTGCGCGTCGGCCTGGCCGACGATCACCTCTGGCTCGGTGGAGGAACGACGGCGGGAAACGGGCGGTATTGCATCCCCAATATGCCGACCGAAGAAGTGTTCACCACGCCGCACAAGGATCGCGTGGAGGGGCAGGTGACCAGCACCAAGCCGCTGTCACATCAGGGCACGATGATCGAAGAAATTTCCGTGCGGTTTCAAGGCGGGAAGATTGTGGAGGCTCATGCCGCGCGTGGCGAGCAAGTCTTGCAACGGATGATCGAGACAGACGAAGGAACGCGGCGGCTCGGCGAAGTTTCTCTGGTGCCGCACTCGTCGCCGAT
>PMOP01000176.1:0-1339 GCA_003161495.1 Acidobacteriota bacterium
CCGGAAGAAACGATTTTTATTCGGAGCGATCAATATTCCTTCGTGAAGGAAGGAATTCCCTCCGTTTTTCCAGTGGCGGGATTCAAGTCCACCGATCCGGCCATCGATCCCGCAGCCCTGTTCAAGACGTGGGAGAAGACGAGATATCACGAGCCGCAGGATGACATGCAGCAACCGGGCCTCGACTTTGACCAGGCAGTGAAATACGCGCAGTTTATATTTCTGTGCGGATGGCTGATTACGCAAGATGCGGCGCGGCCTGCATGGAACACCAAAGACTTCTTCGGAGAACACTACGGAAAGAAAATGTAAGCAATGCGATCGAAAGCCGCTACAGGCCGCGTTTTGTAGCGCCGGCGTCCCGCCGGCAGTTTTGCGCTATGCCACGGTACAAAAATCGCCGGCGGGACGCCGGCGCTACTAAACCCTGTTCTCCAAAACGATCTTGTAGCCAACAAAATTAGCCGGTCGGATTTTGATGGGACGTCATGGTTAGCGCGCGAAATCACGGCGCGGCAAGTTGCGGCGAATAGGGATTCACCACGGAATCGTCCTGATCCGGCTCGTAGACCCACACATCGCGATTTCGAAAATATTGCAGGAGAGGTCCGAGGTCCATGCCGGGGATCTCACGCGCCCAAACTGTTTTCGCGTGGTCGATATCCGCCTCGTTGTAAACGTACTCCTCACCGGAATTGTGATCTTTCGAATAGCGCACCAGGACGAGGTGTTCGCCGGGGAGCGCCGCGAGTTGCAACTCGACCGGCTTTCGAAATGGCTCGTTCAGGTCGTCCACATAAGGAAAAGCATCCGCATAGAGGTTCCTTTGGATTTCGCAAACCTGCAGGACGATCAGAATGACCAGCAAGAATTCGCAACACTCCCTCAACCATGCGCTGCGGGCCCCCGCAAGGCCGCCGGCGAACGATGAACCCAATTTCAAGACCACAAGGGCAACTATCGAAACCGCCAGCGCAAACAGGCTGTGGCGTTGCGACCATTCGAATAAAGCGCCGGGATGCGAAATTACCGCCTGCGCGAAATAGGTCGGCCCGATAAGCAAACTGAACAGAACAATGAGCCGCGTCAGACCCACGCCGATGGCCCGGCCGAAGAGGCGCACTCGCCGCAAGACGCGCATGCATTGCATCATCAGCACGAAAACGGTAGCCATGAGCGGCGCGGCATAGTGCGCATGGTAATACACGACGATCCAGAGTCCGAAAGCCGATAGAGCAGCCTGCGCAAGCAACAGGCGGTTGCGAGGTTCCTTTAACAACCACGGCAAAGCCAGGAATGGCAGCGAAAGCGCGGGGCCCAGGAAAAATTCCCAAAAATC
>PMOP01000176.1:1365-4653 GCA_003161495.1 Acidobacteriota bacterium
GCTGCTCGATGAAGTGAGGAAACACCACGGGGCTTCCCGTAACTCGCCAGTTGTAGAACGCAATGAATCCGGCCGAGCAAGCAAGAATCGCGACGACGGGCAACACGATACGCCGCATCGCAGCGCCTCGTTCAGCAGCGCCCTGCCGCAGCGCCCACCACGAGAGCGCCACGCCAACAGGAATGAAAAAAATTGCTCCTTCGACAGGCCGGCTGATGGCAAGAATGCCCGCTCCCAAACCGAAAATGATCGCGTCGCGCGCGCGCCGCTGATCCCAGATTCGCGGCAGCGCTCCCAGGACTAGCGCAGCCCCGGCCGCAGCCACCGCTCCACCCCAATAGCTGTTCATCCAATAACTGAAAATAGCAAAACGCGCCCAGACCAGTACGCCGCCGAGAAGCGCCCACTCCGGCGGCATCCACGCCTGCAGCATCCAGGTGAACGCCATGCACATCGCGGCCACACTCAGTAGGACGCCGATCCAAGGCTGGCCAAACAATTCCCCGATAGCCAGCGCCATTCCTTGCGCCGGCGGATACATCGACGCGTACGTCGGATGCTGGATGACGTGAAAGGTATCGAAAAAAATCCAGAGCGGATGCGGCGGATTCGCAAGCCGCCCAAGAGCGAAGGTGTCCCCTGCAAGCAAGTAGCTGAACTCGTCGTGAACTTTGGGCTGCGGCACGGGCAGCCAATGCAACAGCGCTACACGCGCCAGGATCGTGATGGCGCCGATGGCGACAATGGCGAGCCGCTTGTTTCGCGCGAACCGCGAAAATTTTCGCTCCGCCCAAGCCAGTATTGGTTCGTCCAACCCTGGATCAGGCCAGAGGAGCGCCAAGCAAACGGCAAGAACAATCCAATCTAGTTTCTGCAAAGGGAATCCGTCAGCATTGCGCCAGTTGTTAAATTGAAAGCGGGCTAGCCCGTCGAATAAAAATTTCTCAATCCGTCGCGTCCGGGTTGTGGGCGCCTTCTTGATCCAAAGGATTCAGTCCGTTTCCAGAGTAATACAAGTATCTTCAGGTGAGCAGCGAATTCAAATTCGGCCGATTGTTTTCTGAATGGGATGGGATTTTATTGTTTCGAGGTCAATTCCCGTATCCCGCTATTCGGCTGGGGGGCGCTTGAACGATGCAGAATCCCGCGGTAAATAGGGATATAGCCGCACAGGAGTCGCGTCAGGTTCAAGAATCCATGCATCTCGATTCCGAAAGTATGTGAGAAGCGGTTGTATATCCTGGTCCGGAATCTCTCGCGCCCAAACCGTCTTGGAGCGGTCGATATCGGCGTCGTTATAAACGAACTCTTCGTGAACATTGTGCTTCGGAGAGTATCGAACGATGACAAGGTGTTCGCCTGGAAGTTTGTTGAACTGCTGTTCGATGGCATAGCGCGGGGACATCGTCGAGGCGAGGTCGGACGGTTTATCTTTTCTCAATGGAACGCAAAGTTGGCATACCACCAAAATGAGCAATCCGAATTCAACGATTGACACTCCCGATCCGGTTCCGCCGGCAACCTGCTTCAAGTCTCCACGCCTGAATCTCCACAGCAACAGCGCGGGAAATGCCACGATAAGCAATAGAAAATAGCGGGGCGGCGATGTTTCCCCCGGCGTTATCCAGTACTCGGCGAATGCGGGAAACCGGAAGAAGATAAGATTTGCGGGTACGATGAGCGCACCAAGCAAAACGGTCAATCGCACCAGTGAAACTCCAATCGGCCGCTTTTTAAACCTCCAGGTCCTCAGGTGGCGCAAACCTTGCATCTCCAGCAAAACGACATTGGCCATGAGCGGCGCGGCGTAGTGGGGATGAAACCATACCACGGCAAGAAGTCCCACAGCCGAAAGGCCGAATTGAGCGAACACCAGGCGCATCCTGCGGTCTTGGAACAACCAAGGCAGAGTGAGGAAAGGAATTGAAAATATTGGACCGAGAAAAAACTTCCAGAAATCAACTGCTTTTATCCAGGAGATGGTTTTGATTCCCGCCCAACCCGGCGTGAATTGCGAGGGCAGGAACGACTTATAAAAATAGTCGAACTGGGGATTCGGATAGGCGTGAGGAGGCTTGGCGTGGTCCCACACGAAAACCGGCGAAATCACAAACTCACGGATCTCAATCGTTGTGGGAAAAACAAGGGGGTTCTTCGTAATCCGCCAGTTGCAAAACAAAACAATTCCGAGTACACAAACACACACGAGAGCCAGTGCGAGAAAAACTCGGTTCACATTTGTTCTGACAGCCGAGTTGCGGCGGCAAAAAAACCACCAGAGAAAAACCGCCGCCAGCGGCACACAATAGATGAATCCTTCTACCGGACGGCTCGTCGCGAGGAGGGTAATTCCCAGGCCAATGGGGAAAACTTCACGGATGCGCCAAGACTTGAAAATCCTGGGGAACGCACCCATGACGAGGGCCGCGCCCGTGGCGGAAACCGACCCGCCCCAGTAGCTATTAATCCAGTATGTATAAACTCCGAATTGGAGGAAAACCAACACGCCGCCAAGGAAGGCCCAGCTTGCCGGCATCCACCCCTGCAGCATCCACGTCATCGCCGCGCACATGGCCGCAGTGCTCAATAAGACCCCGATCCACGGATTCCCTAAGAGCTTTCCAAATGCCAGGACGGCACCCTGCATGGGAGGGTAGATCGAAGAGTACGTGGGGTGTTGGATGACGTGAAAGGTTTCAAAAAAAATGGAGAGTGGATGAGTGGGATTGGACAACCTGCCGTGAACGAATGTATCGGCCGCGAGCAAGTAGCCATACTCATCATGGATCCACGGATACGGAACCGGAAGCCACCCAAGCAGCAGGACTCGGATAAGGATTTCCGTGAAACCGACCGCGAGAACGATCGCCGCTCGATTGCTGGCGAGGATGGCAAGTTTTCCTTCGGCGCGGGAAAATAGAGATTCCCCGAATCCGGGATCCGGCCAGATCAGGCCAAGGAAGATCGCAAGGACGATCCAATTTAGATATTCCACTGCGGATTCACCGGTCCTCTTGGCCGGAAAATGTCAGTCATGATTCGCGAATACCAACTTTTGACTGACCTGGCCATACTTGTCCACGCGGAAGGTGGCTTGGGTTTCCAGAGAGGCAAGGCCCCGCTGATAAGCGACGAAAGTTTGCAGGGTGCCACTTAAGAGGATCAAACGCGCGCAAATTTGACTGGAGGGGTAGAGGCTCGAAAGGGCCGCATTTTCTTGTGACGAAATTGGTGTAATTCGGCTATACTCGTCCATTGTGTCTGTAGTGCTAGACCCCGCCTGAGTGG
>PMOP01000041.1 GCA_003161495.1 Acidobacteriota bacterium
CACCAGTGGCACCAGACCGCGCCGATGTCGAGAAGGATGGGCTTGTCCTCGGCGCGTGCGCGTGCGAAGGCCTCGTCGCCCCACTCATACCAATTCACAGCCTGATGGACGGCGGAGCGGAGATAAGGGCTCGCGGCGCGGGACAAGCGGCTTTCGGATTTTTCGTTCACACAGTTTCCTTCCGGGTGCACGTGACGCGGCCGCACAAAAAAATTTATTTTCGTTACTGGATCGGGTGGCGTGGACCGGTGTCTTCAGGGTCGATGGGTTTGCGGCCGGAAAAACCCTCATCCTGGCGGTGATAGAAACGAATGCGATCTTCGCCCAGCCGCCAGCACAAATACACTTCTTCGTCCTTGATCATGGAGGGAAAATCGACAAGGCCGGAATCCAGGTCTTTCACGATGCAGCCCGTCGCCTGAATTTGGTCGAGTGCGTCCTTGACCCTGACTACGATCCGGTTCAGGTCGGCGCGCATCCTTCCGGTAACATCATAGTCGATCGTGACTCCGCCCATGATCTGGATGCGGTTGGCGATGGCGCTCAGGCTTTCTTCCATGTCTGCCATCCGGCGGCGCCCTTCCATGGCGTCAACCAGGAGCGGTTCGACTTGACGCCGGGCGTGCTCGGCCTCCGAAAGGCTGAATAATCTCGATTCGTTGTCTTCTGGGTCCATGGATTTAGCCTTCGAGTGTACTGCCACTTGCGCAGCGTGCCCCTCGCCATTTCCTGTGTTGATTGGATGCGCGGCAAGCCGGCGCGGTTCTATTGTCATTCATTGCGCGGAGCAATTCCAGTGCAGACCGCGAATGTTTATCGGCGCCATTATCTGTGACGATTTCCGCACAATCGCGGGGGAATTCGAGCCGCTCCGCGACACATCCCGAAACGGGTGTGTTAGAGTTTTTCATCGAAAGGATCTCAAGTCGCGCAGCATCCGCCTGACCACAAGAATCACAAGGAAAAAGCCAGCCGCTGTTTTCGACGAGTTCTAGTTCGCGCTTCTCAGGAAGAATGGAATTTCTTTTCCGCAGGTGCTACACAGGTTTTGGAAGCGGCGCCACACCCTTTTGTCATTCCGAGCGGAGCGAGGAATCTCTCTTTCTTTTCACGCGGTTAGAAACAGGAGAGGTTCCTCGCTCCGCTCGGAATGACAAAATTTTTTACTTTTTCCGTGACCTATAGACCCTGCCACCCTCACAGGCCCGCGCCCATGGTTCGGTCGTGAGTGCTCCCGCCCGCCGCATATTGTAACCCGTCGCCCGCTTTCTCACATTCGGGGGATTGAGATACCCCTTGCCGCCGGCCGGAGGTACGGCTATCGGATACAGCGCACATTGCATATGGAGGGTGGATTTTTGGCCTATATGCCGCTTACAATCGAGGGGTTGGTGTCCGCCTCCAAGCGTGGCTATGCTCGTTGCGTGCAACGAAAAAGGGTGCAAGGGACAGGTGCCAGGGGCGCTTGAGTCAGTTCGCCTCTGCGTGCTCCATTTCACGCTGAAAATCGAAGGCGAATGCGCCCAGATGCGCCGCGAGACCGTTTACGGAAAGACTCCTCACGCGCGCCAGGTCGAAATTATTCGTTTCATAGCAGATAATGGCGAAATGCTGGCCCGCGCGTCGACCAGCGGCCTGCATCTGGCCGACGAAATGAAGGCCCGCATCCTGAACACCTTCCTGACCTTGATGAACCTGCGCGAAAATTTGGACCGCGCCGCCCTGCGCCAACCTATCGGCCGAAGCGGGTAGGCCTCCTCTCTTTGCACTGGCAATAAGGGAACAGCATCCCTGTGATAAACTGGCGGTCAATTGCCATGCCGCCGCCATCCGAAAATGACGCCAGCGCCAGCCCTCACGTCTTCACCATTGGGCATTCCAACCACACTGTGGAGCACTTTATAAGCCTGTTGCAGGGGCACGCCATACAAGTGGTCGTGGACGAGCGCTCGCAGCCCTATTCCAAGTACGCCACGCAATTCGATCAGGATCTTCTGAAGCCGGCGCTGCAAAATGCCGGCATTCGTTATCTTTATCTCGGCCGGGAACTTGGCGGGCGCCCCGAGGGGGATGAGTTCTACGATGCGCAAGGGCATGTGCTGTATAACCGCGTCGCGGCCACCACTCTCTTTCAGGAGGGATTGACGCGGCTGGAAAAAGGCATCCGCGAATACAATGTGGCCATGCTTTGCGCCGAGGAAAATCCCGCCGGGTGTCACCGTCGCTTGCTGGTGGGCCGAGTGCTGCTCGACCGCGGAATTCAAGTGGACCACATTCGCGGCGACGGCCGCATTCAATCGGAAGAGGAAATCGCCGCCGAACTGGACCCCAACCGCGATCAATTGTCCCTCTTTCAGGAAGCCGAGGCGGAGCCGTGGAAGTCTATTCCATCGGTTTTACGAAAAAAACGGCCGAACAATTCTTCGGCATATTGAAGAGCGCGGGGATTCGGCGATTGCTCGATGTGCGCTTGAACAATGTTTCGCAGCTGGCCGGATTCAGCAAGCGCGAGGATCTTCAATATTTTCTGCATGAAATTTGCGGCGCGGAGTACCGGCACGAACCCCTGCTCGCTCCCACCAAAGAAATGCTCGACGGCTACAAGAAGGAAAAGGGCAGCTGGGAAGATTATGAGTTGCGATTTCTGTCTCTGATTGCGAGCCGCCGGATTGAAGATCAATTGAAACCTGCGGATTTTGCCGCGCCAACCGTTCTCCTTTGCAGCGAAGCCGAAGCGGATCATTGCCACAGGAGGCTCGTCCTCGAGTACCTGCAACAGAAATGGTCTAACTTGACAATCCACCACCTGTAAGGTGTATATAGGGCCGTGGTGCAAGCCCAGTTCATCTGCCTGGCCCATTCCAAAAAATATTCCAATCGGTGTGTGGCCGGGGTGCGGCTGGACACTGGCGAGTGGATTCGCCCCATCAGCAAGGAAAAGCACGGCGAGCTGACCCAAGCGCAACTAAAGTTGTCGGACGGCGGCGAGCCGCAAAATTTCGATGTGATCTCCGCATGCCTTGGCCAGCACTGCCCAGTAAAAAATCAACCGGAAAATTGGAGAGTTCAGAATTCGCCGTGGAAATTAGTGTCCAGGCCTGCTCCCCTGGAACGCGCGGCAGTTCTGAAAAAGACGCTTTTTCGCGAATCGGTTTTGTTCGGAAATACGACCGATCGGGTTGCCTACTGCGTGTTTGAAAAGGCGCCGGCCAAAGAATCACTCGTTCTTGCGAAACCCTCCCATCCGCGATGGACCGTGAAACGAACGCTAACGTGGAAGAAGCAACTGCGTGTTACATTTGGCCTTGGTCCCGTGAATTATGACTTGGCAGTGACGGATATCCCATACGATGACATGCTGAAGGATTTGGAATTGGGGGAATATTCCTCTGAACAGCTCGGAATCCGGAATGAAAATGCTATCTACTTCACCATCAGCCTGGGCGAGCCGCTCGACAATGGTTTCTGCTTCAAACTAGTCGCCGCAGTATTGCAACTGCCCAACGGCTGGCCTTCGCTCGACGAATAGCGGCATACTGTTTCTTGCCGGTATAACCCATGAAACGCCATCCGAGTCTGCATCCACTTAGCCAGCACCACCACTTTGCGTTGATTCAGGCGCTGGAGATGCGGCGCGCAGCGGAAGCGACGCAGGAAAAGCGTGCGGCGGCGGTGAAGCATCACGCGGAAAAATTTGTGCGCTTCTGGCATAAGACGGGGCAAGTCCATTTCCGCGAAGAGGAGGAAGTGCTGCTGCCCGCGTATGCGCGGCACACGCG
>PMOP01000186.1:0-219 GCA_003161495.1 Acidobacteriota bacterium
GGATACACGACCACCACGTGGGAAGACGAAAATCGCGCGCTCTTCCGCGCGCTGCGTCTCGAAAAACTGGTCACCGCGCTGTTCATCGGCCTGATCACGTTCGTCGCCGGGCTGAATATTCTGGTCGTCTTGTCGATGAGCGTCACCGACCGCGCGCGCGACATTGCTGTGCTCATGTCTCTCGGCGCATACCGCCCGCAAATCCGCAACATTTTCATG
>PMOP01000186.1:290-5259 GCA_003161495.1 Acidobacteriota bacterium
GACGGCATGTGGATCGCCGCCGCCGCCCTCGCCATCAGCGTCGCCGCCACGCTGATCCCCGCGCGCGCCGCTTCGCGCATCTTGCCGGTCGATATTCTGCGCTACGAGTAGAGGCGATTTTCTCCACAAAAACGCGCTCCACCCATCGCTTGACTGGCGTATAGCGTAGCTATACACTATACGCATGATTCGGAGCTGGCGGCATAAAGGATTGCAACGCTATGCCGAAACCGGGTCAAAAGCAGGAATTCAACCCGCCCATGCGAAACGGCTCAGGAATTTGCTCACCGCGCTGGATGCAGCGAGTAGCCCAACCGACATGAATGCTCCAGGCTACCGCTTGCACGCTCTTCACGGCGACCTTGAAGGACAGTGGGCAGTAAGCGTCAGTGGGAATTGGCGGCTGACTTTTGCATTTCAAGGCGAGGACGCGATTCTGGTGGACTACCAGGATTATCATTGAAGGAGACATTTATGATTTTCAACCCAGCACATCCCGGACAAGTCTTGAAAGATTATCTGGGCGGCATGACCGTCAAAGAGGCGGCAGGTCGCCTTGGAGTGACGCGAGCAACTTTGTCACGCATCCTTAATGGGCATGCCGGGATCACTGCCGGAATGTCACTGCGGCTGTCCTCGGCACTGGGGACATCGCCCGAGTTCTGGCTGAAGATGCAGGTGCAGTTCGACCTCTGGCACGCTCGAAAAAAAACGCCAAAAGTTCGGCGTTTCCCGCACGTGGTAAATCGGGACATCACGGAATCGAATCGCTTGCAGACGTAACCCGTACTGCGGATTGCGCGTTGCTTTCGCGCTGATATTCTTTGGAATGAGGAGTTCCGTATGATGAAATTCCCGGATAGACGTATAATCTCCTCACGGAGAGCATCGATGGCGCAAAGCGAAATTATATTCTCGGTCCAGGAGTCACCTGAGGGTGGCTACGAGGCTCGTGCGTTAGGACACGCAATCTTCACTCAGGCGNNACACACGGAAAATGATGAAGTCATCCCCGCTTGAAGCTTTCGCACGACCTCAGCGGAAAATTCGTTAAACGTGAAGCACCGAAGGAGAGCTAGATGAGTGAAATCACCAGGCGCGGATTTGTGAAAGGGGCGGCACTCGCGCCGCTGGCGCTCAGGCCGTTTCGTTCCATGGCGCAGCAAGCGGCGCCGGGAGACCGTTTCGATTTCGTCTTTGCGGGCGCGGGGCATAACAGTTTGATCTGCGCGGCGTACCTCGCCAAGGGTGGCTACAAAGTGCTGGTGCTGGAGGGGCGTCCCACTATTGGCGGCGGGACAAAGACGGCGGAAGTTTGCATGCCGGGGTTTAAAGAGGATTTGTGCTCGAGCGTGCACTCGGGAATTTCCAACAATCCGTTGATCCGGAACAATGAACTCAATCTTCGCGATTACGGCTATGGCGAATACATCGATCCCGATCCGGTCATGCACATTCCTTTTCTGGACGGCGCGTCGATCACCGTTTGGCGCGACCTGGATCGCACGTGCGAGACGATTGCGCGCTTCTCCAAAAAAGATGCGGAAACTTTTCGGCGCATGGTGGCGGAATTCAAGGCGTACACCGCGGCGACGAGCGCGAACCGCGGCGGTTCCGCGGACAGCGCCGCGCCCAAGATTCCCAAGGCGGGGGTGTGGCAGCGCCGGATGGCGATGTCCGGCTACGATCTGGTTTGCGAATTGTACGAAAGCGATTACATGCGCAGGGCCAACCTCGTGTGCGGCCACTTTGGTTCGGTCCCGGGAGGAGATCCGGGCACGGGCGGGCAGGCATTTGCGCTCGTCGTGCAGCACCTCAGCGGGCGCGTGATTCCCAAGGGCGGCTCGGGCACATTGAGCGTCGCGCTCGGGCGCTTTATCGAGGATCACGACGGCGTGGTGCTCACGAACAAACCCGTCACGCAGCTGATGATTGAAAATAATAAGTGTGTGGGAGTGAGCTGCACGGACGGCAGCACGTATCGCGCCGAAAAATCCGTGGTCTCGACGATTCACATCAAAAATTTGGTGAACATGGCGCCGCGCGAGATGTGGGGCGAAGACTTTCTCGAAGGCGTGGAGTTGTATCAGCCCGAACACGCCATGCTCAGCCTGCATTACGCGACGACGGAACCGCCGAAATATCCGCTCCCGACAGGCGGCACGATATCGACGTGCGAGGCCGCCATCGCTCCCCCGCTCGATTACTACCTGGAAATGAATTACCTCGAGGCTCGCGGTGAAGTGAATCTGGACAAGCCGCCGGGGCTTCAGATCGTGTCTCCGAGCGTCGCCGATCCGAGCCGCGCTCCGGCCGGCTGCCACACCGTGAAAATTGAAAGCAACCTGCCGTACGCGTTGAAAGAAGGCGCCAAGCACTGGGACAATATCAAGGATCAGGTCGCGGACGCTCTCCTCAATCACCTGCGGCGATTTGCGCCAAATCTCACGCCCGACAAATTTCTCGGGAAATTTATTGAGAGCCCGCTCGATATCGAGCGCATGAATCCTTCGATGTGGCGCGGAAGCACGCACGGCGGCGCCATGATTCCCTCGCAAATCGGGCCGATGCGCCCGGTCCCCGGCTGGGCCAACTACCGCATGCCCATCGCCGGGCTCTATCAGACGGGAGCCTGCACCGTTCCGGGCGGCGCCGTCACGGGAATGCCGGGACGAAATGCCGCAACGGTGATCCTTAAGGATTTCGGCACGAGCCTGGAAGAAGTAGTGGCGAAGAAATCCACTAAGTCGTCGTAAAAAATTGCTACCCGATGAGCGCCAGAATCTTGGCGCGCACTTCGGTTAGTTCATCCGGGGACACCACGCCCTTTCGCTTTGCTTTCCGGACGCGCCAGTCCAGGCTCTTCACTTGTTCTGCCATGATCACACCTCCTTGCCCCCCGCCGGGCCAAAATCAACAGCTGCGTGCTGATTTTTCGAAGTGATCCTCTTCACCAGATTGTCCAGGTCGTACTTTTTTCGCCGGACTGGTTCAATCACGATCCGTCCCGCCTCCTCGCGCACGTCCACCACCTCACCCGATTCAAGACTCGCGGCGTGCATTACAGATGGCGGAATGCGCACCGCCGCGCTGTTACCCCATTTTTTTATCCTCCCTCTCACCGTTTACCTCCAATGCATACACTTTAAATCTATCGCACGCCGGCGTGACGGACTACTTTCTCCAAAGTCGGTGGGGCAGCAAATAGGTCAGACCGGCGAATGCTTCCCAGTGCGTGGATGTGTCAGTCAAACCCTTCTCAAAGCCGGCGTCGAAGACCAGATTTTTCCGCGCGGCGTAGCTCGCGGCCCANNCAGGGCCTTCCAGCACTTCGTTGAAGACGGCGTTGGCATCGTAGTGAAAACCCTTCGCATCGGCGCTGGCGTAGAACACGATGGAGTTTCGCGGGCTTCCGATATCGAGTTCGGGCGCGCCGCCATCGTAAACGCGGCGGGAATAACTGGCGGAAAACGTGGGCCTGGCGCCTTCGCCCGGCAGGAGCACGGCCTGCGCGCCGAGAAAAACCTCCGCGATTCCATTTGCCGAAATACCGTTTACTATGTAGTGAACAGCGGGTTCGGAAGCCTCGACGAATTCCAACCGCCGCGATACCGCGAGTTTTATGACTTCATTGAATTCCACGCGGCTCGAAAATTCGGGCGAGTCCAGCGCGCCGAGCGTGCCGGTTTCAAATTGCAAATATCCGACAGGCGTAAGCGTTGCCGGATTGCTCACCGTGGGGCGCGCAGGATTTGCTTCGGGCTCTTCAGGAATTTCTCCTGAGTTTGCGGCCGGCTGCGCGGCGGCTTGCGCGACGGGAAGCTGAGATTGTGCAGCCGCCGAACCTGCTGCAATCGCCCCGAGAAACGCGAAGATCACCACAGCGCGTGCGCAGCGGTACATTCCCCTACGAGTCAGTTGTGCCTGGATTGAATTTCCGATACTCACCGCACGCATGATATCGCAAATTCACGATCTGTCCGCGCGCAACCAGGGCAGAATGGCCCTATCCCGTTTTGGGATTTCTCCAGCGACGGCTTTTCGTCCCGCGTGCAGCCTTGTTTATCGAAGTTTATCGAAATGCGAAGAAATGAAATGTTCGATGTGCCCTCGGGCAATTTGGCGTTCCGGTTGCACTTATAATCGACGTACGGTTTGCCGGCGTGGAGCCTGCTTGAAAGGGCTGCAAAGGGCTATCCGGCTCATGCTACAATCGCCGCCGTATCAAGGAGTTAGAGAGTCAGGTGAGAAATGCCGAAAATAGGCATCATTTCCAAAGGTACTCACTGGGCGAGAAAGTGAAATCGTTTGCCCCGTGACCGAATGACCAGAAAATGGCGGCCGGCAAACAAACGGCGTAACGAAAAAGGCATCTAAACCTAGTAGTGAGGAAAGTGGTTTTGGCGGACGGCGGCACCAAAGTGGGACGGATGCTCTGGAATTCTTAGCGACCATGCCGGCACAGACGACAACTTCGGCGAGCACTCCAAGCAGCGGCCCAGGAACCGCGGGCGCGCTGATCGAAACGCGGGATTTGCGCAAAGCGTATGGCGCGGGCGAGACGGAAATCACGGTTCTCTCCGGCGTAACCCTGAAAGTGGAACCAGGAAAATTAATTGCGGTGGTCGGCGCTTCGGGAGCGGGAAAAAGTACTTTTCTGCATTTGCTGGCCGCGCTAGACACGCCAACNNAGCGGTACAGTATACTTCGAGGGAAGAGCGATAGATTCGTTTCGGGAAAGCGAACTCGCGAATTATCGCAACCGATCCATTGGTTTTGTTTGGCAGAGGCATCACCTTCTGGCCGATTTTACGGCGGCGGAAAATGTGGCGATGCCAATGTTGATGCGCGGCGCGGGGTACGATGAGGCGCTCGAAACCTCCGAACGTTGGCTCAGGGAAGTCGGCCTGGGCGCGCGAGTAAGACAACGTGCGGGGGAATTGTCCGGAGGGGAGCAACAGCGTGTGGC
>PMOP01000429.1 GCA_003161495.1 Acidobacteriota bacterium
AGCGTCCGCGTGACGTGCTGCTGCCCGACCACGTCGCCAAACGTTTGCGGCCGCCATTTGCGCGCGATGACCTGGTAGCTCATTTCGTAGAAACCCGAACGATAACCGAAATCTTCGTCCTGATGCTGTAGCTCGCCTCTTCAGAGGCGAGGTTTTTCGTTCACGCCAACAGGAAACCCCCGGGTCTGAAGACCCGGGCTACAACAATTCGATCCCCTGCAAATGTTGGCGCGCATTTCAGATGAGAGGAACTTCGGGTACTCCGCGGCACACGAAGCGATCCCGGTACCGTTGCTCCCTTCCGGGCCTGGCGGGGTTCGCGGGACTTCGTCGCACAGAGCCCGAAGTTCCACGCATCGGCAGCCTCTTCACACAGAAGCGGCTGCCTTCGAAGTCTAGCACAGCGCCGCGCGCGAAAAAAGAAAACCAAATGAGTTTTGAAATTGTATTTTTATGACAACGAAGGCCAGAAAACTCAATCAGCCGGCGCGGCACCGCTCTAAGTAGCACAGGCACTCTTGCCTGTGCGGTTTTGAAACCCGCAAGCATCAACTACCAACTCAACCTCAACGAAAGTTGCAACCCCGCACACCCAAAAAGTGGCCGTGCTACTCGATCTCCGCAATCAAAGCGCAGGATAAGCAATTTGAATAAACGTGGCGGCGTTGAACAGTCCTTTACCCCACGCCGGATCCAGATCGTCGAGAGGTTTTGCCGCCGCCGCTTCTTCGACGGACTTGCCGGAAGATTTTAATTTCTGGAGCCGGTCGCGCACCGTCGTCAGCATGTCTCGATATTTCATGAGGTCAGCCTTGTTTCCAAGAGGGCCATGACCGGGAACGATTTTCGTATTATTGTCGGCGACGGCCAGAAGCTTCGTCGCCCCCGCGATCATGCCGCTGACGCTGCCGCCCGTTCCATCGTCGATGTAAGGAAACATCCCATTGAAGAAAATGTCGCCCGTCTGCAGAACATTGCCTTTTTCAAAATGAATATAGATGTCGGAATCCGTGTGCGCCGGCGGGACGTGCACCAGCGAAACTTTTTCGCCGTTCATCGTGATCTTGTGGTTCTGCGGGAACGTTTGCTGCGGCAAAGCATCCGCCGGGGACGGCGGAAAAGTCAGGTTCAGCACGGCGAGCGTGTGCGACTCTGACATGCGTTTCTTGGTGTTCTCGTGCGCCACCAACGTCGCGCCCGCGGCGTGCAGCGAGGCGTTGCTGTCGGAGTGATCGAAATGCCAGTGCGTATCAATCACCGTCTTGACGGGCTCGTTCCCGATGGTGGCCAGCGCGTCCTTGAGGTGCGGCCAAGCAGGCTGCACGAACGTGTCCCCCATCAATTTCCCATCCGCGCCGTTCAGCACCACCACATTCCCGCCCGGCCCGGACAGCAGTGTAATGCTGTCCGTGAGCGGTTGCGCCTGAATCGGCACGCCGCCAAATTGCGCCCGCATCGCCGCAACTGGATCGCCTGCTGCCGCCTGCGGCGGAAAACCCGGCGCCGCGGCATGCGCGATTGCGGGAGGGAAGAGACGCGCCGCAAAGGCTCCGCCAGCCAGGCCGCCAACGGCCAGCAATAATTCGCGTCGCGTGAAAAACTTCATCGTTGGATTGGATTCCATGTTGAACACTCCTCAATCGGGATGAATGATCCAGTCTGGGTATCACGCGGCAACATACTCTCCCGTGCCGCCACACACAATGGTATATGGCAATCGTTTGTGGCAGTTGCACTTGATGAAGTGAAGGCGCCCCAGCCCGTCCCGACGGATTCAGTGTTTCAGTTTGGCAATTTGAACAAAAACCCTGCCCTTAACTATCATCGATAACGTCAGGGCCCCAAACACGCGTATATATCTTATTCGACATCGAAAAGTACTCCCACATTGACCTTAACTGCTCCCAACTATAAGATTTTATTCCCTTCCGAAATACACGGCCCGCGTTCCGGGCCGGCCCCTTTTATTGCTTCTGTTGTTTTCCGGCACATTAGTTTCAAAACTGTTCTCGTCAGGAGTTAAGAAGTGGTTTTCCATGATGTGGGAATTGAAGTTGTGCGGCCCTTAAACAGTTAGGTAAATATACGAATAGGTTTCGGCCCGTGAAGTAGTTATCTAGCGAAGCGGAGTTTGATGCAATGAAGAGGAAGCGGCTTGGAGAGGTACTGCGCGAACGGGGCCAGGTTTCCGCCGGCGATCTGAATAAGGCGATCCAAGATCAATCCGGCAAACCTGTTCACTTAGGTGAGCTAATGCTGAACCGGGGCGTCGTTTCCAAGAAAGATCTCGTCTCCGCACTCGCAGAAGTCTCGAACATTCCATACGTAGACTGCACAAAAATCGAAATCGAATCTCGAGCCCAATTGCTCGTCCCGCACTCAATCGCAACGCGATGTTTGGTCCTGCCAATGAAACTCGAGGGAAAGAAGCTTGTAGTCGCAATGGCCGAGCCACAGGATTTGCGAATCGTTGACGAACTGAGATTCAAGACCGGAATGGAAATCGTGCCCATGCTGGGATTTCGGGAAGAGATCAACGCAGCTATAGAAAAACATTATGGCGCGTCGGAAGTAGTTCCTGCTGTCGTTCTCAAAGTCATTCCTTCCGGAAACGATGCGGGTATCGAATTCATTTCATCGAGCGCTCAACAGCGTAACGTCGAGGCCATGAGGGCGGTGCAGGCCGAACTTCAACAGAAGTCAAAAACCACTCCCGCCGTTCAGTTGGTGGCTTCGACAATAAGAGCGGCGGTGGCCAAGGGAGCGAGCGATATTCACTTTGAACCTCAATCGGCGGAAACGGTGATCCGATTTCGCATCGATGGAATGCTCCGGGATCACCAGACAATTCCCCGAGGCCTTCAAAATTCAGTTGCCTCCCGAATCAAAATTCTTTCCGATATGGACATCGCTGAACGGCGGACGCCGCAGGACGGCCGCTTCCTGGTAAAAATCGCGGAGCGCAGGATTGATCTGCGCGTTTCAACGCTTCCAACGCAATACGGGGAGAAGGTGGTTATGCGTTTGCTGGAGTCGGATGCGCCATTACAAGATCTTATGACTTTGGGATTTCCTCCCGCAATTGACCAGGCTTTTCGTCGCATGCTGCGCCTGCCGCAAGGAATGATCCTTGTTACCGGTCCAACAGGCTCGGGAAAGAGTACAACTCTATACTCCGCACTGAACATAATTCGAAGACCAACCATAAACATCATCACCGTCGAGGATCCTGTCGAATATGCCGTCGCCGGATTGAATCAAGTCCAGGTAAACACCAAGGCCGGACTGACGTTCGCAAGTTGCCTGCGATCGATACTGCGCCAGGATCCTAACGTCATCATGATTGGCGAAATCCGGGACAAGGAAACCGCGGAGATAGCCGTCAAAGC